>CAJMOL010000133.1 GCA_905215095.1 uncultured bacterium
TCATGCCGCAGGCTGAGAAGCAGGTCAAGATCCGTCTGGCTCTGGAGGCTGTTGCCGCTGCTGAGAATATCGTCGCTTCCGAGGAGGACGTCGATGCTGAGATCAAGCGCATTGCCGATCAGTACAAGATGGAAGAGAAGCAGGTGCGTGATGTGGTGAACATGGACGACCTGAAGAACGACCTGGCCGTGACCAAGGCAATCGACTTCATCAAGAGCCACGCCAACATCGTGGAGAAGGCTGCTGAGGCCGAGAAGGCTGCCGACGCTGAGTAATTGGCGTCCACAGCTGTAAGGTGCACGGACTGCCGTGCATCTACAAATCAAAGGTTGTAAAAATTGACCGATACGGCTGAACTTTACAGGGAACCCGTATCGGTCAATTTTGCAAATACTATATTCCGTTTTTTGGGAGGCGAACTTTATGAGTTTTGTTCCTTATGTCGTGGAACAGTCGGCACATGGCGAGCGTTCTTACGATATTTTTTCCCGTCTGCTGAATGACCGCATCATTGTTCTGAGCGAGGACGTCAACGACACCTCCGCCAGCCTGGTCGTGGCCCAGCTGCTGTATCTGGAAGGGCAGGACCCGGACAAGGACATCAGCCTGTATATCAACAGCCCCGGCGGCTCCATCAGCGCCGGCATGGCCATCCACGACACCATGCAGTATATCAAGTGCGATGTTTCCACCATCTGCATGGGCATGGCGGCTTCCATGGGCGCATTCCTGCTGGCAAGCGGCACCAAGGGCAAGCGTTTTGCGCTGCCCAATGCCGAGATCATGATCCATCAGCCGCTGATCGCCGGCGGCCAGGGCGGCGGCCTCTCCGGCCAGACCACCGACATCAAGATCCACGCCGAGCACATGGTGTATATCCGCGACAAGATGAACCGCATGCTCAGTGAGTATACCGGCCAGCCGCTGGAGAAGCTCCAGATGGACACCGAGCGCGACAACTATATGTCTGCGCTGGAAGCAAAGGAATACGGACTGATCGACGAGGTCATTACCCACCGCTGATCGTTCCGCTGACACCAATTTATCCAGGATAAGGAAAAACAGCTATGGCAAATAACAATTCCGGCAGAGACAAAAACGAGAAGGATCTGGTCTGCAGCTTCTGTGGAAAGCACCAGGACGAAGTGGAACGCATGATCATCGGCCCCGGCGTCAACATCTGCAGTGAGTGCATCGGCCTGTGCCACGACCTGCTTTCCGACAAGCCGGAGCGTCCGTCCGGCAGCCGTGCACCGCGTGCAGGTGCGGGCCGTACCCGCAGCCTGCAGGCCGCTGACGACCTGAACATCAACATCATGACCCCGGCGGAGATCAAGGAAGGCCTGGATCAGTACGTCATCGGGCAGGATGAGGCAAAGCGGGTGCTGGCTGTTTCGGTCTACAACCACTACAAGCGCATCCTGAGCGGCAAGGGCGGCGACGTGGAACTGCAGAAGTCCAACGTGCTGCTGCTGGGCCCCTCCGGCGTGGGCAAGACCCTGCTGGCCCAGACGCTGGCCAAGATGCTGGGCGTCCCCTTCGCGATCGCCGATGCCACCACCCTGACGGAGGCCGGCTATGTGGGCGAGGACGTCGAGAACATCCTGCTCCGCCTGATCCAGGCGGCGGACTTCGACATCGAGCTGGCCGAGCACGGCATCATCTATGTCGATGAGATCGACAAGATCGCGCGCAAGAGCGAGAATCCGTCCATCACCCGCGATGTCTCGGGCGAGGGCGTTCAGCAGGCGCTGCTCAAGATGCTCGAGGGCACGACGGCCAACGTTCCGCCGCAGGGCGGCCGCAAGCATCCGCATCAGGAGTTTATCCAGATCGACACGACCAACATCCTGTTTATCTGCGGCGGTGCCTTTGTGGGTCTGGATAAGATCATTGCCGATCGCGTGGGCAACAAGGGCGTGGGCTTTAACTCCGAGATCGCCGGCCCCACCTCGGTCGACGAGAACGACCTGCTGCGTCAGGTGCTCCCGCAGGACCTCAACGCTTTTGGCATGATCCCCGAGTTCGTGGGCCGTACGCCCGTCGTCACCCAGACGCAGGCGCTCGACGAGGACGACCTGGTGTCGATCCTGACCGAGCCCAAGAACGCCGTGGTGCGTCAATACCGCAAGATGTTCCAGCTCGAGGACGTTGAGCTTGAGTTTGAGAACGCCGCCCTGCACGAGATCGCCCGCATGGCGCTTGCCCGCAAGACCGGCGCCCGCGGTCTGCGCGCCATCTGCGAGGACGTGCTGCAGCAGACGATGTTCGACCTCCCCAGCGAGGAGGGCGTTGCCAAGGTTGTCGTAACCGAAGCCTCCGTAAAGGGCGAAGAGCAGCCACAGCGCATCTACGGCTAGACCTGCCTAAAACGTGTTTGCAAATAGCCTTCGACCACCCGCGGTCGGAGGCTATTTTATATATGCGCAATAACCCCAACTACCTGTGTTATTCTGTGTGTTTGTTTAAGCCTCAGCGAAGTCGTTCAGACTGAAGTAATCGATACCTAAGGGGAGGAATGTAGGCCCGATTTTCGTAGATTCCGCTCGAGCCGAAGACCACTTAATGTGGTTTTCGAGCGAGCCCAGGACCTTACCGAGCGAAAATCGGGCCTACATTCCTCCCCGGCGGGACAGGGAGAGATATATGGAAGAAATGCCCAAGAACTATGATCCGTCGACCAACGAGCCGGCGATCCTGCAGAAGTGGCTCGACGGCGGCTACTACAAGCGCCGCGCGGGCGTGGGCGACTGCACCGTCACCATTCCACCTCCCAACGTGACCGGCAAGCTCCACATGGGCCACGCTACCGACGACTCCATCCAGGATGCCATCGTCCGTATGGCCCGCATGCGCGGCAAGTCTACGCGCTGGGTGCTGGGCACCGACCACGCCGGTATCGCCACGCAGACCAAGGTCGACAAGAAGCTCAAGAGTGAGGGCATTAGCCGCCTGGAGATTGGTCGCGACAAGTTTGTCGACGCCTGCTGGGATTGGACCCACGAGTACGGCGGCATCATCGTCGAGCAGATCAAGCGCATGGGCTGCTCCGTCGACTTCGACAACGAGCGCTTTACCATGGATGAGGACTACGCGCAGGCCGTGCGCAAGGTCTTCTGCGACTGGTACCACGACGGCCTGATCTATCGCGGCAAGCGCATCGTCAACTGGTGCCCCAACTGCACCACCGCCATCTCAGACGACGAGGCCGAGTATAAGGACGAGAAGGGCCACCTGTGGCACCTGCGCTACCCGCTGACCGAGCCGGTCAACGGCCAGGATTACATCGTCGTCGCCACCACGCGCCCCGAGACCATGCTCGGCGACACGGGCGTCGCCGTCTCTCCGAAGGATCCTGAGAAGGCCGCCTTTGTGGGTAAGACCGTCAAGCTTCCCATCGTCGACCGCGAGATTCCCATCTTTGAGGATTGGCATGTCGACGCCAACTTCGGTTCCGGCTTCGTTAAGGTTACTCCGGCCCACGACCCCAACGACTACGCCATGGGTCAGGCTCACGATCTGCCGCAGATCAACATCTTCGACGAGCACGCGGTGGTCGTCGAAGGCTACGGCGAGTTCACCGGCATGAACCGCGACGAGTGCCGCGAGGCCGTCATCAAGTGGTTCGAGGAGCACGACCTGCTCGATCACGTCGAGGACCTCGATCACTCCGTCATGCACTGCTACCGCTGCGACGCCGCGCTTGAGCCGTGGCTGTCCGAGCAGTGGTTTGTGGCCGTTGACAAGCTCAAGGGACCGGCGCTTGACGCCGTTAACTCCGGTAAGGTTACCTTCCACCCCGCGCGCTGGACGCAGACCTACACCACCTGGATGGAGAACCTTAAGGACTGGTGCATTAGCCGCCAGCTGTGGTGGGGCCACCGCATCCCCGTGTTCTACTGCGAGGACTGCGGCTGGGAGGACGCTCTTACCGAGGACACCGATGTGTGCCCCAAGTGCGGCGGCCATCATGTGCATCAGGACGAGAACGTGCTGGACACCTGGTTCAGCTCGCAGCTGTGGACCTTCGCCACGCAGGGCTGGCCGCAAAAGCCGGAGCTGCTCGAGGGACATCACCCCACGACGGCGCTCGTCACCGCGCGCGACATCATCGCGCTGTGGGTCGCCCGCATGGTCATGAGCTCGCTGTACTTCCTGGACGAGGTGCCGTTTAAGGACGTCGTCATCTACCCGACGATCCTTGCCAAGGACGGCAGCCGCATGTCCAAGTCCAAGGGCAACGGCGTTGACCCCATGGACCTCATCGGTATGTACGGCGCCGACGCCATGCGCTACAACCTGCTGACGCTGTGCACCAACAACCAGGACGTCAAGTTTGACGCTAACATCGATAAGAAGACCAAGAAGCTCATCGACAGCCCGCGCACCGACCAGGCCAAGAGCTTTGTGACCAAGATCTGGAACGCCAGCCGCTTCCTGCTCATGAACATGGAGGGCTACACGCCCGGCGAGCCCGTCGTGGAGACGCCGGCCGACGCCTGGATGTTCAGCCGCCTGGCCAAGGCCGTGAAGATGGTCACCGAGGGTATCGAGAACTACACCTTTGGCGACATGGCCCGCGGCGTGCAGCAGTTCTTCTGGAACGAGGTCTGCGACTGGTACGTCGAGGTCACCAAGGCCCGCCTGAAGGGCGAGGGCCGTCTGCAGGCTCAGCGCAACCTGATCTTTGTGCTCGATACTTCCATTCGCCTGATGCACCCGCTTATGCCGTTTGTGACCGAGGAGATCTGGGACAACATGCCGGCGAGCGTGCTCGACCTGGACGCCGAGGGCAACGTGGACCGCGCCGAGGCACTCATGATCGCCAAGTGGCCCGAGCCCGCCGACTACGCCAAGTATGTTGACGAGGACGCCGAGCGCGCGTTTGAGCTGTGCCGCGCCGTCGTTTCCGCCGCCCGCGCCACGCGTTCGCGTTACCGCTTGAGCCCCAAGGCCGAGCTCGACGTGGTCGTGCGCGCCGGTGCCGAGGATATCGAGAAGCTCGAGAGCCTGCGCTCGACCATCGAGCCGCTGGCCAACACCGCCTCGCTGGTTATGGGCACCGACGTTGAGAAGCCGGCTGCGAGCATCGCCGTTGTTGACAGTGGCGTCGAGGTCTTTGTGGTGCTCGAGGGCAAGGTCGACCTTTCGGCCGAGAAGGCACGTCTGGAGAAGGAGGTCGCCGCGGCCCAGAAGGAGCTCGCCGGCTGCGAGAAGACGCTTGCCAACGAGGGCTTTGTGGCTAAGGCC
>CAJMOL010000134.1 GCA_905215095.1 uncultured bacterium
TCATGGGCAAGGCCAACCAGTCCATCAACGTGGACAAGTACGACCTGCTGATCTCCCTGCGCTGGGTCAAGGAGCTTGCCCTGCACAACCCCATCATCATGGTCATTCTGGTCAGCGCCGTGGTCATCGGTGTGCTGTATTGGTTCTTTGGCACCGAGATCGGCTCGGCGTTGCGTGCCACCGGTAACAACGAGTACATGATCCGCGCCCTGGGCGTTAACACCAACACCACCAAGATGATCGCCCTCGTGCTCTCCAACGCCCTTATCGGCCTTTCGGGTGCGCTCATCTGCCAGAGCCAGAAGTACGCTGACATTGGCATGGGCACCGGCGCCATCGTTATCGGTCTTGCCGCCATCGTCATCGGCGAGGTGCTCGGCCGCCTGCTGCCCGGCGGTCTCACGCAGTTCTCCGTCCGCCTGGCCTCTGCCGTCTTTGGCTCCGTGGTCTACTTCCTCATCCGCGCCATCGTGCTGCAGCTGGGTATGGATGCCAACGACATGAAGCTGCTCTCCGCCGTGATCGTTGCCGTGGCCCTGTGCGTGCCCGTGGTTTGGGAGCGCTATAAGCTCCGCAGCTCCTACACGAAGGGGGATGAGGCAGATGCTTAAGCTCTCGCACGTCAAAAAGACCTTTAACAAGGGCACCGTCACCGAGAAGCGCGCACTCACCGGCGTCGATCTCACCCTTAACGACGGCGACTTTGTAACCGTGATTGGCGGCAACGGCGCCGGCAAGTCCACGCTGCTCAACATGATCGCCGGCGTGTATCCGCTCGATTCGGGCGTTATTGAGCTTGACGGCAACGATATCTCGCGTCTGAGCGAGTCGCAGCGCGCCAAGTACCTGGGCCGCGTGTTCCAGGACCCCATGCGCGGCACCGCAGCCGACATGCAGATTGCCGAGAACCTGGCCCTCGCCAAGCGCCGTGGCCAGCGTCGCGGCCTTTCGTGGGGCGTCACCAAGGCCGAGAAGGACGAGTACGTTGAGCTGCTCAAGCGTCTGGACCTTGGTCTGGACACACGCCTCAACGCCAAGGTCGGCCTGCTCTCGGGCGGCCAGCGCCAGGCACTCACCCTGCTCATGGCCACGCTCACCAAGCCGCGCCTGTTGCTGCTCGACGAGCACACGGCGGCCCTCGACCCCAAGACGGCATCGAAGGTGCTCAACCTGACCGAGGAGATCGTCGACGAGAACCACCTGACCACGCTCATGGTCACGCACAACATGAACGACGCCATCCGTCTGGGCAACCGTCTGATCATGATGCACGAAGGCCACGTGATCTACGACGTGGCAGGCGATGAGAAGAAGTCGCTCACCGTAGCCGACCTGCTGCAGAAGTTCGAGGAGGTCTCGGGCGGCGAGCTCGCCAACGACCGCATGCTGCTGAGCTAAAACCTGCCAAAGAGGGACAGGTTTATTTTGGCAGGTTTTATCTGCACAAACGTCAAAACCGCCGCAAAGGGACAGGCGCCCTTGCGGCGGTTTTCGCATATCATGTCGATAATCCAGCGTCAGCAGGGACCACTGGTTAAGAACTAAGGAAACTGCCATGAGAAGATCTCTTCCCCGCCGTGCAAACCTTATACCCACCAAGAAGCCCGTCCGAATTTGATCGGACGGGCTTCTTGGTGGGTATCATGGATGAACGATCATGAGGAGGTTTCCCTACATGGAATTGTTTGAGCCAATTCTTCATTTCTTTGCACAACGATGGGTCCACAACATCATCTGGGCAGGTATCTTGGCTATCGGCACCGCCGTTGCCGCCAAGGTCGCGTCCAAGACCCTGCGCCACCTGCTTAACCGCGACGATAACCCACTCCCTTCATCCAGCATCTTCATCAACATCGCGCGCGCCGTCATATGGACGATCGGCGGCAGTTTTATCCTCGACAACTGCTTTGGCATTAACGCAAACGCCCTCGTCGCCGCTCTTGGCGTCGGCGGCATCGCCATCTCGCTCGGCTTTCAGGACACGCTTTCAAACCTCATCGGCGGCATGCAGGTGACGTTTATGGGCATCATCAAGCCCGGCGACAATATCGAGGTCGGCGGCGTTTCGGGCGTGGTCCAAGACATCACCTGGCGTCATACGACCATCGAGGACGCCTGTGGGCAAACCATCATCGTCCCCAACTCCAATATCTCCAAGAACACGCTCGTGCACCTCATGCCCTTTGGGCGTGTGGCTGTGCCCGTTGCCGTAAAGGACACGTCCAAGTGGGCCTCGCTCGACGCACTGGCAGACGAGCTGACCAGCGCCACCAAGGCCGCGGTGCTTCCCATCTCGGGCTTTGACAAGGAGCCCTACGTGCTCTTTAGCGAGATCGGCGACTTTGGCATCAAGGGCAAGATCATCTTTATCGTCGGTGACGACAGCACCACCTTTACGGCAGCCGACGCCTGCATCCGCGCCATCGCCCCCATCATCGCCTAAAACCACCACAAAGGGGACAGGCACCTTTGTGGTGGTTTCGCATCGTGGTACCATGGTTCATATCGTTGTTTAAACGACTAAGGGAGTAGACACCATGGAAGAGGCCTATCGTCAAGCACGCAAGCGCGGCGAGCAGGGACGCCGTCGCGCCATCAGCCAAAGCGAGCACCCGTACCTTACGGACCTCGACGGCCTCGTTGCCCAGCTCCCCTTAGGCCAGCGAGAGAGCGTCGGCCTGAGGGACATTCCGCTCGAAATGGTCGTCGGCACGGTTACCAAGGGCCGTCAGTCTGCCTTTTCGTGCAACTTTATGCCCCTGCTGCCGTTTAGCACCGAGTTCGCCCGCAAGTGGTCCAACCTCTACGACATCCAGGTGACCGAGGGCTATCGCGACCCCATCATCGTCACCGAGTTCATGCATCGGTTCTATGTCCAGGAAGGCAACAAACGCGTCAGTGTCCTCAAATTCCTAGACGCCCCGACGGTTTCGGCCAAGGTCACCCGTCTCTACCCCGGCACATGGGATTCCGTCGAAAGCCGCCTGTACGGTGAGTTCTGCGCGTTTTGGCGCGTCTGCCCCCTATACGAGATCGAGTTCTCCCGCGAGGGAGGCTACGAAACGCTCGCCAAGATGCTCGGTCAGAACCTTATCGAAAAATGGCCGCAGAAAAAGGTCGACTACCTGCGTCACACCTTCCTGCTCTTTAAGCGCTCCTACCTTCGCGCGGGCGGCAACCACCTGGACATTACGCCCGCCGACGCCATGCTCGTCTACCTCAATGTGTACAACCAGGACCGCCTGCTGGATACGCCGACGGATATCGTCGTAAACCGCCTGTGCAAGATTTGGCGCGAACTGGTCATTGCCGGCAAAAATGACGAGGACAAGGTCGATCTCGTCGAAGCGCCGAGCGTCGACGAGGAGGAGACGCCCGCCAAGTCCACCTCCGGTGTGCTCAACTTCTTTATGGGCAAGACCGTTTATTCGGCGGCCAACCCTCTGCGCATCGCCTTTATCCATGAATTCCCCTGTGCATCGTCGAGCTGGGACAGCCTGCACGACCAAGGGCGTCAGTATCTCGACCAGCACTTTGGCGGCATCGTGCGCACCGAGGCGTTCGAGGACTGTCACGATCCGGACGTGTTCTACGCCGCCGTGGAAACGGCTGTCAAACATGGAGCAAACGTCATCTTCTCGACCTCGCACCGCCTAATGGAATACACGCTCAGGGCTGCCGTTGAGTATCCCCGGGTTCGGTTCCTCAACTGCTCTATCGGCCTTCCCCATCAAAGCGTCCGTTCGTACTTTGGCAAGATGTACGAGGCCAAGTTTCTCCTGGGCGCCCTTGCCGCCAGCATGGCGGACAACCACCGCATCGGTTACCACGCGTCGGTCTTCGCCTCGGGCGCACTCAGCGAGATCAACGCCTTTGCGATTGGCGCCTCGCTGCTCGATCCCCGTGCGCAAATTATCCTGACCTGGGGTGATGTGCCCGTTGGAGGTCTCGCCGAGGCCATGTGCCGCGAAGGCGTGAGCGTCATGACCGGCGCTGACATGTCAAAGTCGCTCGAAGACCCAACGGCCTACGGGCTTCACCGCTTGGTCGACGGCAAAGTCACCGGCATCGCCATGCCCGTATGGAACTGGGGCCGTTACTACGAGCTCATCGTTCGCAGCCTTCTGCACGGCACCTGGGATGAGACCAGTGACGACAACCAAGTGCGCGCCGTCAACTACTGGTACGGCATGAGCTCCGGCGTTATCGACATCCGCTACGCTCCGGGCCTACCCTACCAGACGCGCAAACTCGTGCAGTTGCTCCGCAACGGCATTGTCGAGGGCTCCATCAACCCCTTTGGCGGCGAGCTCCACAGCCAGAACGGCGTGGTACAGATCGAGGGCTTCCCTCCGTTGCCGAGCACGCAGATTGTCGAGATGAATTGGCTGGCGGACAACGTGGTGGGCACCATTCCGCAGCTCGACGATGAGCCGGGAGTTACCGCCCTATGAAGATCCTTGCCATAGCCGATACCGAAGAACGATGCCTTTGGGAATGCTTTCACAAGGAACGCTTTGAGGGTGTTGACCTGATTTTGTCAGCTGGCGATCTGGACCCGGACTATCTTGAGTTTTTAGTCACCGTCATCAACAAGCCGCTCATCTACGTGCGCGGCAACCACGATGACCGCTATGCACGTCATGCACCGGGTGGATGCATCTGCGTCGAAGACACCGTGTACGTGTATCGCGGCGTCCGCATTGCGGGGCTTGGCGGCTCCATGCGCTATCGAGATGGTGCCAACATGTACACCGAGCGCGAGATGGCCAAGCGTGTGCGCAAGCTGTCACGCAAAGTGAGGATGGTCGGCGGCTGCGACATCTTGCTCACCCATGCACCCGCCGCCGGCATGGGCGACCTGGATGATCTGCCGCATCGAGGATTCGAATGCTTTAACACAGCGCTCGAGTCCTGGAATCCCGACTACATGGTGCACGGGCATGTGCATCAGAGCTACGGTCCCGATTTTCAGCGCGAGCGGCAACACGCGTGCGGGACGACGATTATCAACGCCTGCGGCTATACGCAGTTTGAGCTAGACGAAGCGCGCTACCCCATCCGTGGCTGGCAGGCAGCTTGGCTCAATTCCCAAACCATGCGCCGCGAGCTCAAGCGCCACGAGGCCATCGAGTCCTCTACCGCCAGAACACCCTGGTAACCACCACAAAGGTGCCTGTCCCCTTTGTGGTGGTTTTGGCCCGAGATAGCAAGAAACCCGGTCCTGCACGAGGCAGAACCGGGTTTCT
>CAJMOL010000135.1 GCA_905215095.1 uncultured bacterium
AGTACAAGCTTTCCGATACCCGTAACATCGGCATCATGGCCCACATCGATGCCGGTAAGACCACCACGACCGAGCGTATTCTTTACTACACCGGTAAGACCCACAAGATCGGTGAGGTCCATGAGGGCGCTGCCACCATGGACTGGATGGTTCAGGAGCAGGAGCGCGGCGTAACCATTACCTCCGCTGCTACCACGTGCTTCTGGAACAAGGACGGTAAGGACTACCGCATCCAGATCATCGACACCCCGGGCCACGTTGACTTCACCGCCGAGGTCGAGCGCTGCCTGCGCGTCCTCGATGGCGCTGTCGCCGTCTTCGACGCCGTTGCCGGCGTTCAGCCCCAGTCTGAGACCGTTTGGCGTCAGGCTTCTACCTTCAACGTCCCCCGCATCGCCTTCATCAATAAGTATGACCGCGTGGGCGCTGACTTCTTCAACGCTATCGAGACCATGAAGGATCGTCTCGACGCCAACGCCGTGGCCGCTCAGGTCCCGATGGGCGCCGAGGACAACTTCTGGGGCGTCATCGACCTGGTCACCATGACCGCATGGGACTTCAAGGCCGACGACAAGGGCATGACCTACCCCGAGCCGATGGACGAGATCCCGGCTGAGTTCGCCGACATCGCTGCCACCAAGCGCGAGGAGCTCCTCGACGCTGCTGCCAGCTTTGACGACGAGCTCATGGAGAAGATCCTCATGGAGGAGGACTTCACCGTCGAGGAGCTCAAGGCTGCTCTGCGCAAGGGCGTTCTGGCCAACGAGCTCAACCTCGTCTTCGTGGGCTCCGCCTACAAGAACAAGGGCGTCCAGGAGCTGCTCGACGCTGTCGTCGACTACCTGCCCAGCCCGCTCGACGTCGAGGCAGTCACCGGTACCGATCCGGACACCGGCGAGGAGATCGAGCGTCATCCTTCCTTCGACGAGCCCTTCTCCGGCCTGGTCTTCAAGATCATGACCGACCCGTTCGTCGGTAAGCTCACCTACGTCCGCGTTTACTCCGGCCGCGCCGAGTCCGGCTCCTACGTTGTCAACGCTTCCAACGGTCAGCGCGAGCGCCTCGGCCGCATCCTCGAGATGAACGCCGCCGAGCGTATCGACCGTGACGACGCTGCCGCCGGCGACATCGTCGCTTGCGTCGGCTTCAAGAACTCCACCACCGGCGACACCCTGTGCGCCGAGGGCAAGGAGATCGTCCTCGAGAAGATCGAGTTCGCTAAGCCCGTTATCGACGTTGCCATCGAGCCCAAGACCAAGGCCGAGCAGGACAAGATGTCCCTGGCTCTGACCAAGCTCGCCGAGGAGGACCCGACCTTCCAGGTGTCCACCAACCACGAGACCGGCCAGACCATCATCGCCGGCATGGGCGAGCTGCACCTCGAGATCATCGTCGACCGTCTGCTCCGTGAGTTCAAGGTTGACGCTAACGTTGGTAAGCCCCAGGTTGCCTACCGCGAGACCGCTGGTCACGACGTCGAGAAGGCTGAGGGCAAGTTCGTCCGTCAGTCCGGCGGTCGCGGTCAGTACGGCCACGCCGTCATCAAGCTCGAGAAGATGGAGGAGGGCTTCGGCTACGAGTTCGTCAACGCTATCGTCGGCGGCGTCGTGCCCAAGGAGTACATCCCGTCCATCGACAAGGGCATCCAGGAGGCCCTGAACACCGGTGTTATCGCCGGCTTCCCGGTCCTCGACGTCAAGGTCACCCTGTTCGACGGTTCTTACCACGAGGTCGACTCCTCCGAGGCCGCCTTCAAGATCGCCGGTTCCATGGCTATCAAGGACGCCCTCAAGAAGTCCGATCCGCAGCTGCTCGAGCCGATCATGGCTGTCGAGGTCGAGACCCCCGAGCAGTACATGGGCGACGTTATGGGCAACCTCTCCGGTCGCCGCGGCAAGATCGAGGGCATGGAGGATCGCAAGAACAGTAAGCTCATCCGTGCCAAGGTGCCGCTGGGCGAGATGTTCGGTTACGCTACCGACCTTCGCTCCCAGACCCAGGGCCGTGCATCCTACACGATGCAGTTCGACTCTTATGAGCCCGCGCCCAAGTCCATTGTGGACGAGGTCATGAGCAAGAACGCCTAAGTTCGAGCTCCCTGTTACGTAATCCGCGAGAACATCTCTCGCACTCTTTGGAGGTTTAAGTTGGCTACCCAGAAGATCCGCATTCGCCTCAAGGGCTATGATCACGAGGTCGTCGATCAGTCCGCGAAGCTCATCGTCGAGACCGCTCAGAAGACCGGCGCTCGCGTTTCCGGTCCTGTCCCCCAGCCCACCGAGCGCAACCTGTACACGGTTATCCGCTCGCCGCACGTGAACAAGGACTCCCGTGAGCAGTTCGAGATGCGCACCCACAAGCGCCTCATCGACATCCTCGACCCCACCTCGGGCACCGTTGATTCGCTCATGCGTCTCGACCTCCCCGCTGGCGTCGACATCGACATCAAGCTCTAAGCGATATCGCTCATAGCTTAAAGGGCCCCGCTGCCGTTACGGTAGCGGGGCCCTTTTGTTTTGCATGATGGGTTTGGACCGCCGGGTAATGCTGCCGAGCGGGTGGCTTCAGCGTCCTATTCGCTTAGGGGGCGCAAGGACGCTTCTTCGAAGTGGAAGACGCACAAGCCACTCTCGGTCTCGATGCACGCGCGACCAAAGCCATCGACCGTTTTAAAGATGCCTCGCGCCAGCTCGTCCCCAGCGGGGGAGCGGGCGGTAACGCGCTCTCCAATCCAATTGAGATGAGCGATATATTCGCCGTGGACGGGCGCGAGCGGTCCGGCGTTTTCTTCCATGGCATTGAGCAGATCTGCCCACGTGTCCACGGCGTTTACGACGGTCTGATAGACCTCTTTGAGTAATACATCGACGGCGGGAACGTTCTCGTTGAGATCCGAGAGACCGATTGCCGGCAGGCCGCCATCGGGAACCTCCGAGGGCACATAGTTCACATTGACGCCAATGCCGCAGACGGCGAAAGGTTTGCCTTCGTTATCGCGTGCGGCCTCGACCAGAATGCCGCCGAGTTTGCGTCCACGCGCGACCAGGTCGTTGGGCCATTTGAGGCCAATCTCGTTTGCAAGACCCTGCTTTTCGAGTGCTTCGAGCACCGCTAGGCCGCTGACGGCGGCAAGACCAGAGTACTTTGCAGGATTAACGCAAGGACGCAGGACAATCGAAAGCAATAGGTTACCGGCAGTTGAATCCCACTTGTGGCCGCGCCGTCCGCGTCCTGCTGTCTGAGCCCGGGCGGCAAGTCCTGTGCCGTGCGGCGCACCCTGTTTTCCTGCCTCGAGCAGGTCATCGTTGGTCGATCCGGTTACGTCGACAATCGTTAATTGGGCATCCATAGCGGCTGCTACCTCCTTATTGAATAAGTGAATGACGCAATGGTGTCGAGAGATAGACACAATGTGAAGCCTTTGTCGCATTTGGACAATTTAATGTTAACACGTCAACAAAGACTGAAATGCGTTATCCTCTCTTGGTCGATGTAAACACGTCAACAACTCAAAGGAGGTTAGTGATGGGTTTCACGATTCTTGGAACAGGCTCGGCGCTTCCTACGCGCAGTGTTTCCAATGACGAGCTGTCCGAGTTCCTCGATACCTCGGATGAGTGGATTTTTACTCGCACAGGTATCAAGAGCCGCCATGTCTGCACCACCGAGTCACTTGACGACCTTGCCGTAGCGGCGAGCGAGCGGGCACTCCAGGTGTCCGGAATCGACGCGAGCCAGCTGGATCTGATCGTCTGCTCGACGACGACGGGTGACCACCTTGTTCCCGCTGAGGCGTGTGCCGTTGCTGAGCGACTAGGCGCGACGTGCCCTGCCTTCGATGTCTCGGCGGCTTGTGCCGGCTTCGTATTTGCGCTCGATGTCGCCGAGGGCTATATCGCCCGCGGCCGTGCCGAGCGCGTGCTTGTTGTTGCTGCCGAGCAGATGACGCGCGCGCTCGACTGGACCGACCGTGCCACCTGCGTGCTTTTTGGCGATGGGGCAGGCGCCGCAGTGATTGAAGCTGGGGGAGACAACCCCCTTGCCGTTGAGCTTTCGACGGCGCCCGACGTCGAGACGTTGCGCGTTCCCGGTCTGGTCGGTACCTCGCCGTTTAAGGCTTCCGCAGATAGCGCGAGCGTGCTGTCCATGAATGGCCGCCGCGTGTTCAAGTTCGGCGTCAACGCCATCTGCGACACGGTCCATAAGCTTGCGATCGATGCGGGCATTTTGGTCGAAGACATCGATCATTTTGTATTCCATCAGGCTAACGAACGAATCCTGAGCCAGACGGTCAAGCGCCTGGGCGTGCCGGACGAGCGCGTGGTTCGCACGTTGCGCGAGACCGGCAACATTTCGAGCGCATGCATTCCGCTTGCCCTCGACCGGCTGGCAAACGCCGGTGCACTTCACACAGGCGACACCATCGCCTTGGTTGGATTTGGCGCCGGTCTGGATATAGGTGGCTATCTGCTTCGTTGGAAGTAGTCGCACATAGGAAATAAAAACGCCCTAGGGCACAACCAAAGGAGAACTACCATGGCAGATCAGAAGACCTTCGAGCGCGTTTGCGACGTTATCCGCGAGACCGCCGGTCTTGACGATGTCGAGATGAAGCCCGAGTCCACGCTCGAGGAGATTGGTCTCGACAGCCTGGGCACCGTCGAGATCCTCGTTGCCGTCGAGGACGAGTTTGGCATCCAGCTCGATACCGAGGAGAACCCCAAGACGGTCGGCGAGTTCGCCGATACGGTCGAGGCGGCATTGGAGAAGTAGAGATGCTCAAGACTCCTCTCTGCGATCTGCTCGGCATCGAAAAGCCCGTGTTCCAGGGCGGTATGGCCTGGATTGCCGATGCCTCGCTGGCGTCCGCAGTGTCCGAGGCGGGTGGCTTAGGCATCATCGCGGCCATGAACGCCGACGCCAACTGGCTTCGCGACCAGATTCATGAGCTGCGCGCCAAGACGGATAAGCCCTTTGGCGTGAACGTCATGCTCATGAGCCCGTTTGCCGACGAGGTTGCACAGGTCGTGATTGACGAGCGAGTGCCGGTCGTCGTGACGGGCGCCGGCAATCCCGCCAAGTACATGAAGGCGTGGAACGAGGCGGGCATCAAGGTCATCCCGGTCGTTGCCTCGGTGGCGCTGGCGCGCCTCGTGGCACGTCGTGGAGCCACGGCGGTTGTTGCCGAGGGTACCGAATCGGGCGGCCATATTGGCGAGACCTCGACGATGGCACTGG
>CAJMOL010000136.1 GCA_905215095.1 uncultured bacterium
GCGTGCGCGCTCATGGTCGGCCAGCTGTTACTGCCGAGTGTGGCGCTTGCGACCGAATGTGCGGATTCTGCTGCTACGACGGGTGAGGTCGCTGCGGCTCCTGCGGCGCCGGCGGCTACGGTGGATGCGAATGCGGCGACAACACCGACAACCGAGGCTGCTCCGGCAACTCAGAACGAGGCCGATACTCAGCAGGTATCTTTGGCTGACACCGTCGAAGGGGCTGGCGATGCAATGCCCGCCGAGCAAAACGCTTCCAGCAACAACGCCGCCATGCCGGCAGACAACGCCATTATGCCCTGCGGTGTGACCGACGTGACGGGTGGGGATGGCGTGACAATCGACACAAACGTCGAATCCTACTACAGGGAATGCGAGCTTCCACCCGAGATTTCTCTTACCGGAGGCGGTAGTTTCTCATGGGATTTTGGACCGGTCCCAGATGAGGTGGCGGATAAGCTATCAAACGCATCCGAAACTAAGTATTACAAGGCAGATGCCGCTACTGGCGCGCTTGTTGAAGTCGCCGATCAGTCTCAATCGAACGTGACGATTTCCATTGCGCCATATGAAGGGCAGATGCGCGCGACGCTGACCCTGACGGGTGGCGACTTTGTAGACGGAAACTATGCACTCATCCGCAACGAGGATGTGCCGTTTACTTCAACGTTGACGTTCAACGGCACCGACTATAATGATGGCATCCTCATCGGCGATCCTGATAGCACCTCCGATAAACCAGCTCAAATCGTTGTCCATGAAACAAGGACCGATTACTACCTGCGCTACAACTTCAACACCGTGGTAAAGCTAGCTGCTCATGGACAGGCAATCAATAGCGTTGATTTGGGTTCAGGATATATCGGCTATCGCGCTGGGGATACTCCCGCTCCAACCACTCATGTACCATACGCAGATTACGACAAGTATGAAATTGCTTACGAGTGCTGGGAGGAGATGGACAACAGCGACCCCACGGATCTTCATCCCGTCGCCTTCTGGTATTCCGACGAGGGCATGTACACACCGGGCATGAAGCGAATCGACAAGTTCGAAGAAGGCAAGCACTACATGCATTCTGTCATGCTACGCCAAAAGAACGGGTATGAGTTTGCCAACGGCTGCACTGTGGCAATCAATGGCGAGCCACTTAACGCCATGAGTGTTCAGAAAGTCGAAAATGGTCTGTTCCTTGCGCCGACCACATCGTTTACCTGCGAAAAGGCTCTTGTGTGGCAAGCAATCGACACGGTCGAGATTAATGGCGCTACCGTCACGTTCAAAGACGGCGATAAGCCGGTGTTCACGGGCGCTACGTCCGATGACACTCGTTATTGGTATCAGTGCGAGTTCTGGAATTCTGAGGATGGCGCTGGAGTGAACTCGGCATGGTTCTGGGATCAAAATATCGAGAACCACATTGATACGTTTGAGGCTGGGAAGACCTACAGCTACGGTTTTTATCTCAAGTCGCATGAGGGTTTCTACTTTACTCGTGACACTAGGGTCACAATTAACGGCAAGACTTATGGCTACTGGTGGAACGAATCCGATGCGGAGAATCTCGATAGAGACGGTAAGACGACCACCATGTGGGTCTATACCAATCTTACGATGACGCCTGAAGCAATGCCGACGCCGACGCCGGACCCCAAGCCGACGCCCGAGCCCGAGACCAAGCCCGAGACCAAGCCGGGTCAGGCGCCAACGACCGCCACGATTACTACGACCGTCTCGACCACCAAGACTCCGGCCGTCAAGCCCGCTGCCAAGACCAGCGATGCCACCCTCGCCGCAACGGGTGACAGCACCGGACTTGTCGCCGCGGCCATGAGCCTCGCCGGCGCCATCGCAGCAGCCATCGGCATCGCCTCAAAGCGCCGCGAGAACTAGGTTTCGGCGGAGGCCCTCGTTTCCACCTCAGCAAGATCTCAATCTGTAACACCTGGCTGCCCAAAACGACCCTAGATGTTACAGATTTAGATGAACCGAATGGCCGCCAATCTAATGTCTCGACCTGTAACACCAAGCGGGGAATCTGACCTCTAACTGTTACAGATCGAGACAAACCGGCCGGCAAGTCCAAAGCCACCACAAAGGTGCCTGTCCCCTTTGTGGTGGTTTGCGCAGGTAGAACGGTAGGTTCGTATATATGAACCTACCGTTCGCTTTGTTTTTGGACGACGATTACGCTGGATGACTTTTGGTTTGCAGGAAAGGAACGACCATGAGGTGGACTACTGTTCGAGCGCTTTGCCGCCGCCTGACCGTTGCCGCGGTGACCCTCACCATGGTGACGGGCTCGTTGCCTGTGGGCGCGTTTGCTGAGGCCCTCAACACCGACGGCACTTTTGTGCAGACGGATAACGGCCAAGCGGACGACGCCGCTTCCGCCGATTCGGCTGACGCCCAAACGTCAGACTCTGCTTCCGCCGACCCCGCGCCCGATGCCGGCGCCGCCGACCCCACAGTGCTCGATAGCGGTGATACCCCTACGCCCCCGCCCTCCGAGATTGCATCGGCGGCGGGCCTAACGGGCGCCGGGCAGACCGAGAGCACACCTGCGGGTACGCTCGCCACCGATCTTGTCGAGGGCAAGGAACTCGCCGAGCAGCAGAAGCAGGAGGAGACCGCCGAAGCCGAAGCAACCTGGAATGAGGATCTTGGGCTCTGGATGACCTCGAAGGGCGCCACGGGCGTAAAGGACGAATACGACGATGGCTACGTGGCCGGCGAGCAGACCCCCGCGCAGTACTACTTCTCGATTGATAGCCTCACCAACGAAATTTCTATCGAGTATGGCGACGCGGGCATTACCACGTTGGAGGTGCCCTCGACCATCGACGACAAAAATGTCGTAAGCCTTACGGGTATGGGAAGCGCTGCGCTCACATCGATCACCTTCGCCCCTAATTCGCATGTCCGCTCGGTTGGAGGCTTGGGCGGCAGCAGCATCAAAGAGATCGCACTGCCCGATTCGGTCGAGGAGCTCAAGAGCTATGCATTCTACAAAAGCAAGACGCTCCAAACGGTAACCTGGCCCAACAACGCGGCCTTTACCACGATTCCCGAGCAGGCCTTTAAGGAATGTGAACAACTTGACGACAAGGTGGTGGCAACGCTGCCGCCTTCGGTCAAAACTATCGACTATCTTGCATTCGCCTATTGCGGCGTGCCACAGTTCTATGTCTCGGACACAACAGTGCTCACCTTTACGCAGATCAATGTGCCGGGCACGGTGGAGCGGATTGAGCGCAATGCCTTTGACGGGTGCTCGCATGTGTCGTCGGTGACGATCGGCGACGGCGTTAAATATATCGGAGCGCACGCGTTCGCCTCTCTTGATCCTGCGATTGCCGGCAAAGAGATTGTGCTACCCAAAAGCGTGGAAATGATAGAGTGGGGAGCTTTTGAGAACACGAGATACGGAAACGAGACGAACCATAATGCCGTTGCCCTGCGCGTGATGAACCCCGATCTTCAGTTTGGTGAGGCGGGCTATCCGGGCGACTATAATGAGCGCGTGACAATCGATGGCGTAACGTATGCGATTCCCTTTAGTGAAGGCCAGACCATCTATGCCTATGCGACCGATTCGGCTGGCAACCCCTCGATGGTCAAAAAGCTTGCCGATGCCGTGGCCGATTGCAAGGACTCCGTCGATTCCTCGAAGCCTGCCTACACGTTTGAGTGGATGGGCGAGGCGGCCCAGGTGACGGGCAAACTTCCCCAGAGCGCGACGGCTACACTCGTGCAGGCGGGGCAGTCCACGCCGCTGGCGGTTGGCGATGACGGCAGCTTTACAGCGGACGCTCTCTCCAAGACAGCAGCCACCCTGCGCATTTCGCTCAGCGGTTACTATGACATGGTGCTGGCGCGCCCGGGCGACCAGATGACGGGCACATGGAATATCGGAGAGATTAAGGCGGAGGACCTTACCAAGATTCCGGCTTCGCGCGCGATTGAGCTCAACGTGGGCTATCTTGAACCGATTGTGGGCCAGGATAAGACCGAACGCATTGAGCTCGATAGTCTCGATAACATCGATCTGACGGTGAAGAACGGCGGCAAGACGCTTAAGCCTGCCAAGGGTGACAAGGAAAACGACTTCCGTATCCAGGGCACAGCGCTCGTGGTGTCGCAGGCCATTGCCGACGCGGACCAGGATCTGGAGATAACGCTCGAGCCCAAAGACAGCCTCAAGCTGGGCGGGACGACGGCGACGGTGAAGCCCTCGGCCGGCAAGGTCGATATCGACTTGAAGCCCTGGGGCACGGCGACGGTCGCGACCAAGGGCGACTACCAGGGCGCTAACCGCGTGCTGGTGTTCCGTACGTCCGACGGCAAGCTGGTCGCCGACGGCGTCACCTATCTGATGGGTTACGAAGACGATGGCACCACGCCTATCATGAAGGCCGAGACGCCGCGCCTTAAGGCCGGTTCGTACACCATCGTCGCCTTTAACAAGACGAGCTACGACATCCAAGCGACGAGCTATTCCACGTTTAGCCGCCTAGGGCTGACCGTGGGTAAGCATATCGCGCAAAAGCAGGTGAAGATTGAGGACAGCAAACAGCTCGACGTGACGCTCGACGTCCCCACGTTTGACGTGGAGACGTATCGTGCCGAGCGCGGGCTGACGGCGGGCTCGGTTATCGCTGATTCGTCCGCGGTCGTTGGCGTGGAGACCGAGCTGCGCATTCATTACGAGCTCAAGGACAGCCAGGCTGCCAAGATTGAGATTCCGCTGGCCAAGGATGCCGTCGGGGATGTGTCCGCAGGCTCTCGCGAAGCCGGCGCCAGCTCCGAGGCCATGTGGGCTGACACAACTTGGGAGGGCGACAACCTCGTTCTCAATATGAATAAGGGCATGGGCGCCGATGTGTTTGTGCGCTTTAAGCCTAAGGCCGCGGGCATCTATGCCATCTCGCCGCTTATTACGCTGGGCGAGGTGACGTTGCCGCTGGGAAGCACCACACTCGAGGTTAGCGGATCGCGCATCGAGGTCGACAGCACCGACGTTCACAGCCTACTGGGCAATGTGGCCTACGTATACGCAGCGCCCGGAAAAAGCGTGCAGCTTACCGTGGGCGTGGGCGCCTCGGCCGCAAAGTACACCGGCAAGACCAATAAACTCGGCCGTGCCAAGATTGAATACGACCTGCCGCAGGATACGCTTGCCGCCGAGCGTGTGACGCT
>CAJMOL010000137.1 GCA_905215095.1 uncultured bacterium
TATCGGGCGCGCGGCGCGGGCCGCGTGGGCTCGATTGTGGGAATTGCTCCATAAAACATCATCCAATGACGAGAATAATCAGCACATATTCATTGTAGCTGCCTGCTCCTGTGAATGCTTGCTGCTGGCGCAACCTCAAGCGCGCGTCCACATCAAAGTGAACTAAAGTTATAGGGGGTGCGAGAGTGCACGATCGACGGCCGACGGTGGGCATAAGGCCCGCAGATGAGGAGGTTTCCATGGCAGATCGCGGCATCGTTGCGGTGTTCGGCAGCATGAACATGGACCTTTCGGTGGCGTGCGAGCGCATGCCACGCGCGGGCGAGACCGTTGGTGGCAGCGGTTTTATCACCAACGCCGGTGGCAAGGGCGCTAACCAGGCCGTCGCCGCCGCGCGTATGGGTGCGCGCACGTGCATGATTGGCGCGGTCGGGCGCGATGCGTTTGGCGATGCGCTCGTGGCGGGGCTTCAGGATGCCGGCGTGGACGTTGAGTTCGTGGCGCGTCGCGATGACGTGGAGACGGGCACGGCGACCATCATTCGCTGCGAGGGCGACAACCGCATCGTGCTGTCGCCGGGCGCCAACCATGCGCTTGCGGGCGAGGACGTTGCCCGCGCGTTGAGGTGTCTGGTGGCCCATGAGCTCGACGGCGACGCCAGCGAGATTGCCCCGGCTGCCGGAAGCGTCTTTATCGCCCAGGGCGAATGTGACCTTGCGGCGACGGCCGAGGCGCTTGTTTGCGCTCACGAGCTGGGGTTCTATACGGTCTTTAATCCAGCGCCCGCCTGCGAGCTGCCTGCGGAGGTCTGGCCTGCGGTCGACTTGGCCTGCCCCAACGAGACCGAGTGCCAGGTGCTGACGGGCATTCTGCCCACGGATGATGTGAGTTGCGTCGCCGCGCTCAATGCGCTGCTCGACAAGGGCGCCGGCGCCGCGGTCATCACGCTGGGCGGTGCCGGCTCGGTTACGCTCGGCGATGACGGTGAGCTGCTGCGCATGCCGGCACTTTCGAGCACGGTAGTCGATACCACGGCCGCCGGCGATACGTTTATTGGCGCGTTAGCAGCGGCTCGCCTAGAGGGCTTGCCGCTCTTTGAGTGCATGGCGGCGGGTGCACGCGCCTCGGCGGTGACGGTGTCGCGCTTGGGCGCGCAACAGTCGATTCCCACGCGCGCCGAAGTTGAACATTGGTTTGGTTAAACGATAAAGACGGAGAAGCGGAGTAGAACAATGGCAATCAAGAAGCTGATCCTTGATCTGGATATGGGCGTGGACGATGCGATGGCGCTTGCCTATGCCATCGCGAGCCCCGAGGTGGAGCTCGTGGGCATCACCACGTGCTTTGGCAACGTGCGCGTCGAGCAATCGGCGCACAACTGCCTGGCAGTGCTCGATCTGCTGGGTCGCCCCGAGGTTCCGGTGTACCTGGGTGCCGACCGTCCTCTGCAGGCGACTGAGCCCTATACGCCGCCGGCGTCCACCACGCTCATCCACGGCAAGAACGGCATTGGCGGGGCGAGCGTGCCCGCGTCGCCGTACGAGCCGGTGGGGGCGACGTCGGCCGACGGTAACGCGGCGGTCGATTATCTGATCGATGCCGCGCGCACCTATGGCCCCGATCTGATCTACGTGGCGACCGGTCCGCTCTCCAACCTGGCGCTTGCCCTGGAGCGCGATGCGGCGGCGATGATGTCTATCGGTCGCGTGGTTGTGATGGGCGGTGCGCTTACCGTGCCCGGAAACGTGAGTGCGGGTGCCGAGGCCAACATGGCAAGCGATCCCGAGGCGGCCGATGCCGTGCTGCGTTCGGGCCGCAAGCTCACTATGGTGGGTCTGGATGTGACGCATCGCGTGGCGCTCACGCGTCGCGACATTGCCGGCTGGACGGGCTCGGGCACCATGGCCGGTTGCGCGTTTGCGAGCATGGTGGAGCACTACATTGGCTCGTACGAGATGAACGCCCCTTACCTGGGCGGCTGCGCGCTGCACGATCCGCTTGCCGTTGCCGTGGCGATCGACCCCACGCTCGTAGGTGCACTCGGCTGCAATCTGCGTGTTGATCTGCTGGGCGAGTATCGCGGTCGCACCATTTGCGATGAGCACCGCCTGTCCGATCCGGACAAGAGTGCGCTTGTGGCGCTGACCGTGGATGTCCCGCGCTTCCTGTCCGAGTTCAAGACACGTATGGCCCGCGTCCTTGGCTAAATGATTTCCGTGCCCCGCCCCATGTAGTCAATTTGGGACGGGGCTTTTTTAGCTACCGAGTAAATGTGCCCGTTGGGGGAATAGTCGTGCCACTTCGCTTGACAACAGGCTAAACTAGCTATTAAACATTTACTATTCTGTTTAGATTGAATTTGCGGTCGTTTAGTTGCCGAGCCACGGGGCAGTCAAGCCACGATGCTCGGCCGCGACCGATGCTAGGGGGAACGATGGCTAAAGCAAGCGTCCGCGAGATCAGCCGCATTACCGGCTTTTCGCCCGCAACCGTGTCCAACGCGCTCAACCGCAAGCGCAGCGTGAGCGAGGAGACCGCCAAGGTCATCCTGGAGTGCGCGCAGTCGCTTGGCTATCAGCAGTCGACGCAGCTCGAGAGCATCCAGTTTGTGCTTGCGCGCAAGACGGGCGCCATCCTGGACGAGAGCACCTTCCATCCCGCGGTCATCGAGGGCGTGGAGCGCCAGGCGCGTCGCCACGGCATGAGCACGAGCTTTGTCTCGCTCGACTTTAGCGACCTGGACGCCGTGCGCCCGCAGGTCGAGGGCCTGATCGCCGACCCGTCGGCCGCCATCGTGCTGATGGGTACCGAGCTGGGCGAGGAGGACTACGCCCTGTTCGCCGACGCTGCCGCCCACCTGATTGTGCTCGACGGCTGGAGCGATCGCCAGTACTTCGATGCCGTAGTCATCGCCAACACCGATTCGGTGGTGCGTGCCGTGGATTACCTTATCGAGAAAGGCCACAGGCAAATCGGCTATCTGGCGGGCGACCTTCGGATCCGCAACTTTAAGGACCGCGAGCGCGGCTATCGCCAAGCGCTTGAGGACGCGGGCCTCGAGGCCAATCCGGCATGGCGTGTCACGTTGGGCACCACGCTCGAGGGTGCCTATCGCGACATGGGCGTGTGGCTCGACAACGTCTCGCGCGACGATCTGCCGACGGCTTTCTTTGCCGAGAACGACGTGCTCGCCGTGGGCGCCATGCGCGCGTTCAACGAGCACGGTATTCGCGTGCCCGAGGATGTCTCGATCATCGGCTTTGACGACCTGTCTTTGGGCGCCTTCTCCAACCCGCCGCTCACCACGGTGCATGTTCCCAAGCACGAGGTGGGCGAGATCGCGGTGCGTCGCCTGGTGGGCAACATCCGCAACCCCAAGAGCTATACCTGCAAGACGGCCGTGTCGACCTACTTTGTCGAGCGCCAGAGCGTGTGCGAGATCTAGGCTGAACGGCGCCCGTTCGCAATAGATGCGGACATGCCGCGGGCGGATACATAGAGCATCACAGATGGAGGGTCCTTCGTGGCCCTCTTTTTTGTTCCCCTTGTATGTTCAGATTGTTTACATACCGTTTAGGCTGATTTCTCTACCGTTTACGGGTATTTCGCGTTACACTTCTAAACAAAGAGTAAAACATTTAGTAAACAGAACAAAACGAAACACGCGTCTGTTTACTGAACATACAACTAGGGGAGGACGTACATGGATAAGATTAAGCTCGGCTTTGTGCCCACGCGCCGCAGCATCTTTAGCGCGCCGGACGCGCTTAAGTATCGCGGCCTGACGGCTGACCGCCTGCGCGAGATCGGTGTCGACATCGTGGACATCGACGACATTAACGACGAGGGCCTGCTCTTTGACGACAGCCATATCGAGCCTATCGTCAAGAAGTTCCGCGCCGAAGGCGTCGACGGCATCATGCTGTGCCACGCTAACTTTGGCACCGAGTACGTTTGCGCCCGTCTTGCCCGCGAGCTCGGTCTGCCTGTGCTGCTGTGGGGTCCGCGTGACGAGCGTCCCGAGCCCGATGGCACCCGCCTGCGCGATAGCCAGTGCGGCCTGTTCGCCACCGGCAAGGTTCTGCGCCGCTTCCAGGTTCCCTTTACCTATATGACCAACTGCCGCCTGACCGACCCCGAGTTCGAGCGCGGCGTCTGGGACTTTTTGGCCGTATGCAATGTGGTCAAGACCTTCAAGCACACTCGCATCCTGCAGATGGCGACCCGTCCGTTCGACTTCTGGTCCACCATGTGCAACGAGGGCGAGCTGCTCGAGAAGTTCAATATTCAGCTTTCGCCCATCCCCATGACCGAACTCGTTCAGGCTGTGCACGACGCTCAGGCCGACGAGCAGGCCATGGCCGCCATGCTCGACCACATTCGTCACAGCTTTGAGATCTGCATACCCGAGGACAAGGTCCCCGCGGTCGCAGGGCTCGCCATCGCTATGAAGCGCCTGGTCGAGAAGTACGGCTGCAACGCCGGCGCCATCCAGTGCTGGAACGCCCTGCAGGACGAGCTGGGCATTATGCCCTGCGCCGCCAACGCCATCCTCAACGAGATGGGCATTCCCATCGTATGCGAGACCGATATCCACGGCGCCATCACCGCGCTGATGGTCGAGGCCGCCGACCTGGGCCGTCACCGCGGCATGTTCGCCGACTGGACCGTGCGCCACCCGGACAACGAGAACGGCGAGCTGCTGCAGCACTGCGGCCCCTGGCCCTGCAGCTGCGCGGCCGTCAAGCCCAAGCTCACCTACCCGCTGGCTTTCGACCACCCCGGCGCGCTGACGGCCGAGGCCAAACACGGCGATCTCACCCTTGCCCGCTTTGACGGCGACAACGGCGAGTATTCGCTGCTGCTGGGCAACGCCCGCGGCATCGACGGCCCGGCCGGTATGGGCACCTATCTGTGGGTCGAGGTCGAGAACCTCAAGCGCCTCGAGGCCAAGATCGTCGAGGGCCCCTACATCCACCACTGCGTGGCCATCCACGCCAACGTGGTGCCGGTGCTCTACGAGGCGTGCAAGTACATCGGCATCCAGCCCGACCTATACGACCCTATTGAGCAGGACGTTAAAGCTTACCTGCGCGGTGAGTAGGGTCGTGCCTACTTTGTAGCAACGAGCCGGCGCGCTACCACAGCACCCAACCTTGCGGTTCAAGCCGTCGCTTGCGTACC
>CAJMOL010000138.1 GCA_905215095.1 uncultured bacterium
AAAATCGAGGGTAAAATTCTTGCCGCTCGGGACGATTACGCCGTCGCCGTCGGTCACGTCCTTCAGCAGCTTGATGGTGTCGCCGTCCTTGGCGGCGGTGCTGTCCTCCAGCACGTGCTTGGCAACCTTGGGGGTCGCGGCCTTGGGCTTGACGGTGACGGCGTTGCCGCCGACCAGGGCCATGATCGGCGCGGTGCCGGCCTCGTTCTGGGAAATGGCGTCGTCGGCGACGATGAGCCAGTAGCCACAGGGCAGCTCGGCCGCCGTGCCCGCGTTAAGGGCCACGGGCTCGGCGCCAGAGCTCTGGAGGGAACGAGCGAGCTGTGCGCTCAGCGCGCTCGTAAGGTGGGAATCGGTGTTGAGCCACTCGGCAGCTTCCTGCGCGGTGGTCTGGGAATTGGGCATGCCGGCGCTGTGCAGCACAGGCAGGACGGCGTCGCGCACGGCGTCGCTTGCCCAGGTGAGGTCGGTGGCGATCTTGGCGTCGCTGTCGCCGTCGACGACGTTGGCGCTAAAGATCTGGTAGGCGTCGTAGCTGCTCGCCACGGTGCCGCTCACCGTGATGGAACCGGTCGAGGCCGGCGCGGCCTGCGCGGAAGCGGGGAACACAACCGCGCAGGTGCCGATCAGGAGGGCAAGCAGCGCAAACAAGATCGGGAAGGAGCAAACTTTCTTATTCACGACGCTCACCTCCCTTCGCATTCGCCTTGCGACGAATGTGCATCCAGGCTGCAGCAGCGCAAAGCGCCGCCGCGCCGGCAAGGTACGTCAGAGTGACGCCCGACATACCAGAAAGGGGCAAAGAGGTGGAATAGGTGTTGGTGAAGGTGGGGGTGGGAATGGCGTCGGGCGCGGCGGCGGAGGGTTCAACCACGACGCCCTGCCCGTTCTCGCCAAGGGTGTTGCCCATGTCGTCCTTCATCTGCGTAACGGTGGTAGAGGTGGTAAGACCGGTGTACTTGCCAGTGGTCTCATTCATGACGGCCTTCACCGTGACGGCAACCTGGTACTCGGCCTTGGAGTAGCGGAGCTTATCGATGGCACCGGTGGTAGGCGCGACCTCCTTCACCGTGTAGGTGTAGGTCCTAGCGTAGTCACCCGCCGTACCGGGGGTATCGGACAGGTGCGACTTGTTGAACGTCATGGCGCCAAAGGTCGCCGTGATGTTGTTGGGCTTGGCGGCGTCGGTCTCCCCTGCTGCGGGTGCAATGGAGAGGTCTGCCGGGTTAGGAATGGGCACGTTGGTTGCGTAATCCCCCGTAGCCTCGATGTTGAAGTCGAACGCAACGTATTTCCCGCTGGAATCCTTCGGCCAGTCCGTATTACGGACGGACTTAGTCACCGGGATTTCCACGGACGTGGTGGTGAGAGAATCGGAGATGTACGTAGTGCCCTCAACAATGCTCGGTTTCTTTCCCTCGGTCCACGCAATGGAACCGTCCGCCTTGGACACCGTGAACTCGTAGGTTGTCTGGTTCAGCTCGTAGCCAAACGGCGCCTGGGTCTCCGTGAGCGTGTACGTGCCCGGCAGCAGACCCTCGAGCTTGAACTTGCCATCGGCGGGATCAGAATCTGCCCACTTGTTGCTGACAGCTTCCGCATTCGTATCGTTATCAATCACAGTCAGGGATGCAGCGTCCGGAATTTCGGCACCATCGGCATCCTTTACCTTGGTAAGCGCCCACTCGGAACCAGCCAAAGGAGTGTGTCCCGTGTCGCTCTCCTCAACCTTGGTCCAAGACACCGTACCGGTGATCTTGGTGTTGGAGATGGCGCCCGTGGTGTTGGAATCATCGAATGAAACGAGCTTATTTCCGTTCACCGTGTCCACATGACCCTGAACATAGTTCACCTGCTCGCCGGTGTTGTTCATGGTTGCGTAGTAGATGGTGTCCGACTTCTGATAACCAGCCGGCGCCTTGACCTCGCGAATGTAGTACGTGAAGTAGTCTTTATCGTTGGGATCGCCAATTTTGGCCTTCTGATTCAAATAGTTGAACTGAAGCTCGCCATCATCCGAAGAGTAATCATTGGCACCGCCATCCGTTACCGTAACGATGGGATACGTTTCATTCTTGGCATCATCGACAGTGCCGTATATCGTCCACGAGGAACCAGAAAGCGGCGTCATGCCGTCCGCAGCGTCGACCTTGCTCCACGCAATGGCAGAGCCGTCCGGTGTATACGACCCAGACCACGGGAAGCTGTGACGCTCCTGATCCATATCGATGACGGAAGCCGAGTTACCCTCGAGATTTGTGAAGTTGTACGCGATCTTAGGGTTGTTCATCATGAAATCTTCGCCCACGTACACACGACCGTTGGTGGTCACATGGTCGTCGAAGCTTCCGTTGGGAACGAGAATCGATCCGAGCATAGCAGCGGCGGGGTCATCGTCGGTCCACTTGCCGTCCCCGCCGCCATTGCCCCAGTCGCTTCTACCCTCGCCCGCAATGCCACCACGGATGGTGAGGCTCGTGGTATCGACAAAATTCCACATGATGGACTGGGAGGCCAGCGAGTATTTCGCGCGAAGGTCTTTATCGGCGTTACTCTCATAACCGCGAGATATTTCTGTATCGCCCCACCAGAAGCGCCAGCCATTGTGGAACTCGACAGGACCAGCACCTGTAACGTTCACGACAATGGATGCGCCTTCGGGGACATTGGTGAACTTAAAGTCGACGCCGCGGTAGTAGACGCCATCCTTCAAGTTGGAGAGCTCGGAACCGGCAATGGTGAAGACCTGTTGCATAGAAGTTCCATCGCCGGTAAAGGTGATAAGTCGCTCGGTGTTGCAAATCTTATAGTTCGGGATTCTGGTATCAAGCGCACCGGAAACAGACTTCTCACTACCATCGAAAGTGAGTGTATAGCTTGTTCCCTTGTTATCGTACTTGTTGATTGCGTAGCTGTTGTCGCTAATTGCGGAACCATCCGTAACTGTGCCGGTATTTGCAAACGAGGCGAGCTGTTTCGATAGCTTCGAGAGGTATCCATCTGCACCGTTGTAGCTCGAATAATCGTTACCGTTAACATTAGTCAAATCAACATTTTGATTGAACAGGTCGCTCTTCAGAGCATCCGAGCCCTCGAACCAATTACCTTGCTTTTTCACGACAGACTGGCGCCCGTTGTTAGCATTCGAATCCCAATAGGAATAGGTAATGGGACCGGCGATCTGCGCGGTATAGTCATAGCCAGGGTGGGAGTCAGTCTTTGTCGCCTTGCCGACCCAAGCACCCTTGGTCCAAGCACCAACCGTCGCAGCATCTGAGGTCGTTCCCTGACCGGTATTCATGTTCTCAATCAAGCTGTTTATGCCGGCGACCGCAAGCACCGTGCTTCCCTCCCTGGGACGAAACTGCGATCCAAAACCAACGGTGCCGAAACGGAAGCCCTGGCCGCCCCAACTCTCCTTGATAGGATTCATGGCCAGTTTGCCGTGGACCACGGTAAGGCCCTCCGCCTCAGCGGCATATGAGCCGGTGGGGGCGTTATTCGCATCAAGAGTGCTAGTTTTGTTCGGCTTACCACCGATGTACATGTCGCGGCCGACGTAGGTGGCCACGCCGGGATCGGGGGTGGAGATATCGATATTCGTACCGATACCGATAGACGTGGGCTTGTAGATGCCCTTGTTCACAGTAGTAGCCGCGTTCGCAGAGGTGGCGGCGCTATTCTGGTTTTCGGCATCCTCGCTGGTGTTATCTACAGCAGCGGACTCACTTGAGGAACTCCCCATTACAGTTTCCTCGGTAGAAACTGTCTGGACGTCGTTGGCGATGGCCTGCGAGATTGGAGGCATGACGAGCGACAGTACCAGGCTCAAAACGGAGGCTCCGCACAAAACGCCTGCCAGTACACGGCGCGTCGCTTTTTTACTCTGCTTAGTTTTTTCTGAATTCGCTTTCATCGATGTCTCCTCCCCAAGAGACCGCGATCTTGCTCTTTCACTATCAAACGTATCTGCGCAATCTGTAATTGTGCTCGCGTAGTAATACTATTGTAACTATTGTTTAAACATCCGAGCAACAAAACCGACATTTTTGTAGCCAGTTCTCAATTCTCTTGACATTTACTCAGATTTGCTTTCGTTTATTCGCTCTGAAATATCTGTTTCTACTGGTAATTAAGTTAGTTATCAGTTTTTTAATAGCATTTTATTTATTTGCACAACATTTTGCTCAAGAGCAAACATCCTGTGAACGGTCGAAAATCGACCGTGAACGGTAGGTCATTAGCCGGGATGAATAGACTACCAAATTGATGGGAATATCTTTAACTCATCGGTAGTTAGAAGCGCAATGTTCAGACAACCATATCTGAATTTTCGCGCGGATTTTAGGCATCAATTCGCCCAAATCGCCTGAAGCCACCACAAAGATGCCTGCCCCCCTTTATGGTGGCTCTCCCCCGGCGCTACAGCAGATGCTCCTCGATAAAGATCGCGATGCCGTCTTTGTCGTTGCTCGCGGTTACAAAGTCGGCGGCGGCACGGGTGGCGTCGCTGCCATTTGCCATGGCCACACCCACGCCGGCGTCGGCCACCATGCAGGTGTCGTTGTCCGCATCGCCAAACACGCAGATGTTCTGGAGCTCCATGTCGTTGAGCTCCGCCACGCGCACAAGGCCGCGCGTCTTGGACACGCGCGGATCCATGAACTCGTAGAGCCGCTGCGTGGTTTGTAGAGCCGCCGCCTTAACGGTGTCGTCGGCGAACGTCGACGCCCGCTCGATGACCTGCGGCATCACCTCGGGCGCCATGGTAAACATCACCTTGGGCTGCGGCTCGCGCAAAAACTCGGCAAAATCGACCACCTGGTAGGGCACACCGTCGACGCGCGACAGGTGCTCGACGCATGCGTTGCTCTCGGGCACGTAGAACACGCCGTCTCGGGGGCAGACGGGCGTTGCCGGAAGGTCCGCCATGTGCTTGCAGATGCGCGCGATAGTCTCGCCTGGCAGCGGATAGCTCAGCTCGTTGATGTCGTGCGCGCGGTCGATGACCTCGGCGCCACCGCAGCCCACGAGCACGTCCACCAGGCCTTCGATGCCCCAGAGCTCGTACATGGCCTCGGTCGCGCGGGCGTCGCGCCCGGTACACAGGCCAAAGAGCACGCCGCGCTCGCGCAGGGCGCGGATCGCCGCCACGGTGCGCGGGGACACCGTGTGCTGGCTC
>CAJMOL010000139.1 GCA_905215095.1 uncultured bacterium
ACGCCGCCGACATCCCGGCCGCCCTGGCGCGGGCGAGCGCGAGGGCGCCTATGTTGCGCGACTGGTCGACGACCACGAGCGCGTCGGGGAAGCGGCCGAACAGCGAGTCCAGATCGCCCTCCCTGTTCGCGACGGGGGCGCTCAGCAGTATCTCGCCGTCCCGGGTCGCGACGCATGCCCAGTGGGACGATTTCCCGACATCGAGCCCGATGACGGCTTCCGGCATTCTAGGTGGTGCCACGGTGTTATCCTCCAATCGGTAGGCCGATCGGAACCCCTCCCCGCGACACCCACATTACCTGGCCGTGGCGCTTGCGCCCGGCAGTTTCCTATCAGTCGTCCGGAGCGGCGAGCGCCCCCGGTGGCAACACCCCCCGGGCCCTCTACGGGGCAGGGGCAGACGGCCATCCGGAGGCGCCCGATCGGCGGCCCCTCGGGGCTTGCCCGTATCGTAGGCAATGCGCCGAATGCTCGCCATCGAAATTTATCGATGGCCTATTTCAGACTGTAATGTGGCACGGTGTTTGCGCTCACGATGCTTAACGGGTCCAAGAGCTCTGACACGCAAATCTCGGTGATCGATACCGGGTCTTCGGACGAGAAAGATTCTTCTGCCAAGAAGAAGAGCGACAAGTCCAAGTCTAAGGAATCCTCGTCGTCCGATGACGAGGCCGTTCCCGAGAACGAGTCGGCATACTACGGTTCGGCTGATTTGGACGATTACCTGACCGACGTGCATACGTACACGAACGACATGCATCCTTATAGCATGTCGATTCCCAATCGCTTTGAGATGGAAGATACTCCCAGCGGCAGTGGCGCCAGGTATGAGGATCCGGAGACGGGTTTTGTGATCAACCTGTTTGGCTACGTCAACATTAACGAAGAAACCGCACACGAGATGTTCGTCGACGCGGACACCTCGGGCAAGGCCGACCTCTATACCGCAGAGGGCGACAACTGGTACGTGGTCTCGTGGCGCGAGGGCGACACGATCATTTACGAAAAGACGATCGTCACGGATTCGACGATTGCCACGGCGCATTTGGAGTACTCGACTGCAAACCGCGACATGGGGTCGAAGATTATCGATACGCTGTTGCCGACGTTCCAGGTGGACTAGGCGCCCGTACCTATAGCCGGCAATCGGAAACGCCGATAGCCAGAGCTCCTGATCTGTTACCGCCTATGGATTACCCGCCTTTACTGTACGCGCAAGTGACTCGTAAGGGTGGGCCATGTGCCCCGTGTTTGGTGCGGTGGGGCGGAGCGTGGCCGGGGCTGCGAATCTTGACGACGGACGCAGCCGGTTAGTCATCGTGGGTGCCTCGCCACAGCTTTTTGTGCAAAAAGGGGTCCGAACCTTTTGCGGTGCGGACCCCTTTGCGTTGCAACAAGTTGCTGCGGCGTGTTTCGAAGTTGAAATTACTTGCGAACCTTAGACGCGACAGCGCTGGCGGCAAAGCAGACAATCGCCATAACACCCATTGCAGCGATGACGCTGGAAGTGCCGTCACCCGTTTTGGGCAGAGCCTGCTCGTTTGCCTTGGTCTTATTTGCAGGCTTGCCGGCAGGCTTGTTGTCGGAAGGCTTGGGCGCGGGCTCGTCCTTCTTCCACTGGGCGAACAGCGTCACAGGAGCGGAAAGCTCAACCGTAACGCCCGCGGCATAGCTTGTGCCGGAGCCATTCTTTGCGGTGTTCCAGCCCACGAAGGAGTAGCCCTTGCGCACCGGCTGCTCGGCCGTAACCTCGGCTTCGGCGACGCACTTAACGGGTGCGAATTCGGCAGCCTGCTCATCCTCGGAGCCGTTCAGGTCGTAGGAGAGATCGTAGGCCTTCTCCACGAAATCAGGCTTGACGAAGCCGCAGTACTTGCACTTAGGGGTCCCCGTGCGAGTCCAAGTACCGGCATTGTCAGAGGCCCACTCGGTGTAGGCGACATCGTAGGCGTTGTCATGCTCGCCGTCGGTGTAGCTGTGGGTTTTCTTCTCGCCTTTGAACGTCTCGCCTTTTTTGGACCACACGAGAGTGCCGTCAATCTTGACATCGGTACGGCCGGTGTTGTTGCCCGACTTGCCACCAAAGCCAAAGAGCTGCGAGCAGGTGGTCCTGTCGCGCGCAGCCGTGACGGTATTATTGCCAGTAATGTTGAGGATGAACTTGTGGTCCCCCATAAGAGAGTCGTTGATATTCAACGCCTGCTTGTCTTTGTCGCCATTCGAGTTGAACGTGCAATTATTCACGTTAACGGTGATGTCCTGCGTGCTGGCTTCTCTGTAGACGTTGATGACCTTACCGGTTGCGTTAAAGGTGCAGGTGTCAAACGTCATGACCGGCGAGCTGTAGGTCCACAGGGAATAGTCTCCATCAGGGGCGTTGAACGTAGTGCTGTTGAACTCAGCGGAGGTGTAGCCCCAGTAGAACGTCTTGCCGTTAATGACACAATGGTCAACGACAGTCTTATTGGCGCGGATGAAGCCAAGGTAGTCTGCGTTGCCGGAACGCAGCGTCATCTTCTCGAACGTTACAGTGCCGGCGCCATCGAAGGAATAGTCGCCGTTGTACTCGGTGCCAAAGTTGGCGGGATCGGGCACGAGTGCGCCGATGTTCCATGCGGTTTTATCGTTTCCCTGGCCCACAAAGGTGAGGTCCTTGTCCTTGGTGTGGCCCACGGAGCTCACGCCGTAGAGGGTGTAGTTGCCCTCGCTGAGCTTGATGGTGTCGCCGCTTTCCGCCTCGGCGGTGGCGGTGGCAAGATCGTTGTAGCTTGCACCGGTGCGGGCATTGGTGATCGTGCTGGTAGCGCCGTCTGCAAAAGCAGGCGACGCGAGGCCTATCAAGACAAACGTAGCGGTAACAAACGCAGCGATCGCACGATATGCCGTTCTGGTTAACGACTTCATGCTGACACTCCTTTTATTCCGGTTTTAGCCAACATATATAGTTTAGATTCTGTAAATTTTTTTCCGAGCGTGTTAAAAATTAGATTGCCGATAAGTTATAACCACACAGTAAAAACACAGGAATTTGTAAAATGTTGCAAGTGTTTTTGCAACAAAATTGCGTCAGCGACAGCATTTTGGGCGGTTGCAACGCTCCCGCCTCTTGGGTGGATCGCTTGCCGACTGCGCGACGGTGCCACTTTAGGTGGAATTTTCTATTGCCGGCAATCGAAAACGGCGATAGCCGAGGCTCCTGACAGCCGCTTTCTTATGGGTTAGACTGGGCTTCGAAAAATCCGATGAATGGGACAACTGCCTCCTGGCATCGTTGCCCCATTTTTATTTTGGCGTGTTATGGCCTCGACTGCCGGCACGCCAGATAGAGGTGTTCCGATGAGCCAAGAGATGATGGACAAAACCTGCCGAGGGTTTGCCGAGGCGTTGGCTGCACGCGAGCCTGTTCCCGGCGGCGGCAGCGCCAGTGCGTTTGTGGGAGCGCTGGGCGCCTCGCTTTGTGGGATGGTCGCTCGCTATGGGGCGACCAATCCTGCTCTTGCCGATCGTGCAGACGATCTGACGCGTGCATTTGCCCAAGCGGATGAGTTAGCGCAGGAGCTTGTGGGTCTGGTCGCCGAGGATGTTCGCGCCTACGGGCAGGTGTCGGCAGCGTATGGTATTCCGCGTGAGGACCCGACGCGTGCGGCTGCAATTCAGGATGCGTTGCACGTGGCCGCCATGCCGCCATATCGGATCATGGATGCCTGCGGGCGCGCGCTGGCGCTGCTCGAGGACATGGCCGACAAGGGTTCGCGTCAGCTGCTGTCCGATGTGGCGTGCGGCGCCGTGTTCTGCCGCGCCGCCATGCAGGGCGCGAGCTTGACGCTCTTTGCGAACACCACGTCTATGAAAGACCGGGCACGCGCCGAAGAGCTCGAGGCGGCGTGCGATGAACTGTTGGATACGTGGCTGCCGCGCGCCGATGCGCTGGCGCGCCGCGCCTCCGACGCTGCAAGGAAGAGAGGATAGCTATGGTTGAACTGCTGAAGGGTGCTCCCGTTGCCCGTGCTTTGACCGAGGAGCTCGCTGCTCGCTGCGCGGCTTTGCGTGAGCGCGGCGTTGTTCCGACGCTTGCTATCGTGCGCGTGGGCGAGCGCGAGGACGACCTATCCTACGAGCGCGGTGCCCTCAAGCGCTGCGAGAAGGTTGGCATTGAGGCTCGCCGCGTATTGCTTCCCTCCGATGTTTCGCAGGATGAGCTGCTGGCGGCCATCGAGGGCATCAATGCCGACCCTGCTGTTCACGGCTGCCTGCTGTTCCGCCCGTTGCCCGCTGGGCTTGACGAGGATGCAGTTGCCGCGGCACTCGATCCCGTCAAGGACGTTGATTCCATGACGCCGGCCTCGCTGCTTACCACGCTTTCGGGGCGAGGCGAGGGCTTTGCCCCCTGTACGGCCGAGGCCGTGCTGGCTTTGCTGGACCATTATGGCGTGGAACTGGATGGGGCAAAGGTCGCAGTCGTCGGTCGATCGCTGGTGATTGGCCGTCCCGTTGCCGCCATGCTTACGACCCGCAATGCCACAGTGACGACGTGCCATACGCATACGCGCGACTTGGCTGCCGAGTGCCGTTCTGCCGACATTGTTGTTGCTGCGGTTGGACGTGCGCGCACGATTGGCGCGGATGCGGTTCGCGAGGGCCAGACAATCATCGATGTGGGCATTAACTGGGACGAGGCCGCCGGCAAGCTGGTCGGCGACGTCGATTTTGATGCTACGGAGCCGATCGTTAACGCCATCACGCCCGTGCCGGGCGGCGTGGGGGCTGTGACCACCGCGATTCTCGCCAAACACGTGATTGAGGCGGCGGAGCGCGCATCGAAATAGGCGTTTTGGGCTGTTTGAGGGGGTTAGACATATACCACGTGGGCAAAAAACGCCAAATATGAGTACTGTTGCCAAGATAGTCACATATGTTTTAGGTCATTTTGGCTCTCTATCGGTATTTATTATCGATAGAGAGCCTATTTTATTGGACTTATGAGGAATTACATTGTCAAGCTTTTGAACAAATGTAGATTATCGACACCTGCATTCGCTTAAATTGCTGCTACTAAATTTGTGACAGTACTCATATTTGGCATTTTTTGCCCACAGGGGCTGCCGGGGCGGCGGTTTCGCCCTTTTTGCGCCGAAGCGATACACTGT
>CAJMOL010000140.1 GCA_905215095.1 uncultured bacterium
TGAGCTGGGCAGAGCCGTTGCTTAACGAAGTTAGGTCATCGTCTTAGCGACGGTGGCCTTTCTTTTTGGGCTTCGAACCCTGCTTGAGTGCCTTGGAAAGGCCGACAAGGGCCGTGAGGAGCGAGACCATAGCGGTCAGGAGCTTCACGAGCTCGGTGAAATCGGTCATGGGCATCACCTCCCATCGGATGGAGGGCTCTGCCCGGCACGAGGACTGCCGACAGCGAGGATGATTTTATCAGAGTGGTTGGCCCTCTCCGATCAATTCACGCCCCTCACCCTCGCGAAGAGTGCGGGCATGGCAGAATCGGCACTAAACGGCAGTGCGTTAGGGCACCGACGACGAGCTTTCAAAACTAGCAAGGCGTATCGCCGTTGCGGTACCGGGATCGGCAAATCTCTGGTGTCCCCCGGGCGGACTCGAACCCCCGCGGGGAAATTGGTGACGCGGGTGTCGACGGCCCGAATCCGGCCCTTAGACCAGAAGAGCCCGGCACCGTGGTGGTACCGGGCTCGGTCAATCTCTGGTGCCCCCGGGCGGATTCGAACCGTCGACACCCGCTTTAGGAGAGCGGTGCTCTATCCCCTGAGCTACGGAGGCATGTCGTACTAGTGTAGCAGATTTACGCCACTACCATGCAGCGCATAGCCGCTCTTCGAGATAGTCATCTGCGACGTTCTTTAATGACTGGTCGTTTAAGAACGTCGCAGGAGACTAGTTGCCTTTGTGGAAGAGGCTTTTGATGACGGAAGGGATGCTCTTGGCGCCCTTGGCGGTCACATCGATAAAGTCGGGCGAACGCACGAGCTTATCCTCGCCGACGTACTTGCGGACCGCACGAAGCGTCTCTTTGTCGTCGCGCGTCGAAAACGTAAAGTGACCGTTATCCTTGGTAAAGATGGCAAAACGCGTGATCTTCTTGGTACCGCGCAAAACCTCGGCGGCAATATAGTCGACCTCGCCCCACGGGATTTGAATATAATCCTCGGGATTGCGCTCGTTATAGTACTCAAACGCCTTATTGCCCACCATTACGTTACCGTGACTGGTAAGCCCCATCAGGCAGGTTGCCGGCGTTGCCAGATCGACCGTGCTGTTCTGAGATTGCGCCATACGCGCCTCGCCCTCCAATAAAAAACAATCGGACCGCATCCAGTGTACCCACCGGGTGCGGTCCGTTTCAATGGCTCAAAAGCCCTTGCCTAGCAACTCTCGGTCTTAAGCCGAAGCGTGCTTACATGAAGCCGCAGACGCGACCGATGATGCCGACGGCGAAGAGAGCCAGGATGATGACGATCGGGCTGACCTTCTTCTTGAGGAGCTTGCAGACCAGCAGGGTCAGACACACAGCGGCAAGGCCGGGGATGAGCTGATCGAGGTTAGCCTGAAGCGTGGTGACCTTAACCTGATCAAGGGCGGTAGCACCGATGGAGTTGTACATCGTCAGCGCTTCCTTGACGCCCTCGGAGCCGGAGGGCAGGCTAGCCCAGTCGATAAAGGCGCCAGCAGACTGCGTGACCTTGGAGACGACCGGGGTGAAGGAGATGGACACCCAGCGCTCGACCAGGGCGCCGATGATGAACATACCCAGGATGGAAGCACCCTCGGTGACCTTGCCCATCAGACCGCCGGAGAGGTCCTTGGCGATGGAGGAGCCGACCTTGTAGCCAAACTCCTGCGTGTACCACAGGAAAGCGTAACGGATGATGTTCCACGCAAAGAAGAACAGCAGCGGACCGGCGATGCTACCGGACAGGGCCATGGAAGCGCCCAGAGCGCCCAAAATCGGACGAAGGGTGAACCAGAAGGCGGGGTCGCCGACGCCGGCGAGCGGGCCCATCATACCGACCTTGACGCCCTGGATGGCGACGTCGTCGATCGGAGCACCGTTGGCGCGCTCCTCCTCGAGAGCGAGGGTAACGCCAATGACGGGGGCGGAAACATAGGGGTGGGTGTTATAGAACTCCAGGTGGCGCTTAAGAGCGGCAATCTGGTCATCCTTGCTGGTGTAGAGCTTCTTGATCGCAGGGATCATTGCGAAGCACCAGCCGCCGTTCTGCATACGCTCGTAGTTCCACGAGCCCTGAAGGAACTGATGACGGAAGCAAACCTTCTTGCGGTCAGCCTTGGTGAGCTGAATCTTGTTCTCTGCCATATGTATCACTCCCCTCCTACTCGTAATCGTTCAGAATGTCGCCGAGCGGGTCACCGGAGCCACCGCCCATGCCGCCACCCTGCTTGGCCAGATCCTTAAGGCCAAGGTAGATGAGGGCAAGGGAGATGCCGATGAGGCCAAGGGCGATCAGCGTGAGCTGAGGGATGGCAGCAAGGACAAAGCCGAGGACGAAGAACGGCCAGGTCTCCTTGGTGGCCATCATGTTGATGACCATGGCGTAACCGACGGAAGCGACCATGCCGCCGCCGACAGCCATGCCGCCGGACAGCCAGTCGGGCATAGCGTTAAGCGCGTTGGTAACAGCCTCGGCCGGGATGATGCACAGAAGTACTGCCGGGATGGCGATACGAAGGCCCTGCATGAGGATGGCAGCATACTGCCAGCGCTCGATGCCGGAGAAGTCGCCCTTCTCGGCGCAACCGTCCATGGCGTGAGCGATAGCGGTAGCCAGGGTACGGCAGATCATGGTCAGGAACAGACCAGCGACCGACAGCGGGACAGCGACGGCGATAGCGGCGGTAACGGCCTTCGACGGATCGGTAGCGCCGCCGTTGAGGGCGAGCACCATGATGATCGAAGAGGCGACCGAGGCCAGAGCGGCGTCAGGCGCGACGGCGGCGCCGACGTTAGCCCAGCCAAGGGCCATCATCTGGAGCGAACCGCCCAGGAGGATGCCCTCCTGAAGGTGACCGGTTACGAGACCGATAAGCGTGCATGCCACGAGCGGCTGATGGAACTGGAACTCATCCAGAATGCCTTCCATACCGGCAAGCAACGCGACAATCGCAACAAGCAGAATAGTGATTGCAGACATGTATCGGACCCTCCTTTACTATGCTTGAGCGGCCAGTTCGGCCTTAGCTTTCTTCAACATGGCGTCGAGATCCTCGGAGGAATCCGAAGGAACCTTGCGGACCTCGAACTTGACGCCCTTAGCCTTGAGGGCCTCGAGAGTCTTGACGTCGTCATCGCCCATGGCGACGGCGTTGGTGACGACGACCTTGCCCTTGGAGTGAGCCATGGAACCGATGTTGACTTCCTTGATGTCGACGCCGGCCTCGATGGCCTTGAGCAGATCCTGCGGGTTCTCGAAGAGCAGCATGGCCTTGGTGTCACCAAAGCGCGTGTCCTTGACGACCTCGGCCATCTTCTTGATGGGCACGACGTTGGCATGGACTCCCGGAGGGGCAGCCTGCTCGATCATGGTCTTGCGGAGCTCGTCGTGAGCAACGCCGTCGGAAACCACGATGATGCGGTTGGGGTTGATCTGCTTGGTCCACGTGGTGGCCACCTGACCATGAAGCAGACGGGTGTCGATACGGACGTGGGCAATCTTGATGTGCCCGTCGCCGATGACCGTTCCCGGAGGAATGGCGCCTGCAGGAGCAGCGGCGGCCGCAGCCGGCTTCTTCTCCTCGGGCTCCAGAGACTCGGGCTTGACGCGCACGCCAGCCTTGGCCTCAGTCACGAGATGTTTTGCGATCGCATGTGCAGTGTTCTTTGCGTCAAAGCGCTGCGAATATGCCTCGATGAGCATAGGCAGGTTGACACCGGTGACGATAGCCCAGGAATCGTGGCCCTCAATGAGCCCGCTGATCTGGTTGAACGGCGTGCCGCCCCACAGATCAACGAGGAAGAGCACCTGCTCCTGGTCTTCGAAGGAAGCGACTGCTTCCTCGACCTTGGCACGGAAGTCGTCGGGGCCCATGCTCGGCTCGAGCGAGACCACGGCTACAGACGGCTGATCGCCAAAGACCATCGAGCCCGTCTGCTTGATTCCAGCAGCCAAGTCCCCGTGGCTAGCAAGAACAATACTTACCATCACATAACCTCCTTTTTGTCTACGTATTTCCTACACGACATTAAGGAAGTATACCTGTTTGGTTTTTGGAATTATAGCTAAATTCGCAAAAGGTTGGTTTATTTGTTTAAACGTCTAGGTTTGTTACAAGTTGATTACTTTACTGCTTTTTGACTCATTACACGCCAAGGCGTCGCACATCAAGCCATGCATTTTACAGATACAAGCAGGCTGTTCATTAATATCGATTTTGACAAGCGCGAATGCGCTTGTACTGCCGCTATTTTGTTTAAACAGACATAACTTGACTATTAGCGTGACTTATGCACTAGCGCAAGTAGTCATTGGGGACGTTCTTAAACGACTAGTCGCGGGGGACACTCTTCGGCCACTCATTGGGGACGTACTTAAATGAGTGGTAGTTGGAGACACTCCTGGCCGAGCTAGAGATCGCGCGCGTCCCTTCTGGTCCATGCGGCTCAAAATCGCGGCGTGATGTGGACGGCTGGGGTCGAATTGGCAACATTTCGAGCCTGGCTTCGATATTGAGACTGGTTCTTTATTAAAATGGAATTCCAGACAATTGAGCGGCCGGGGGTTAACCATGAGGGGCATGGGAGACACAACCGCATATTTGCGTCGGGGCATTCGGGAGATTATATGCCTGGCGCTGTTCTTCTTCACGTTTTTGGCGTGCGAGTATCTCTTTGATGTGCGCATAGCCGAGTTCGTGCCATCGAGTGAGGTCGTCATCTACGAGAGCATCGTTGTCGGCGCGAGCGTGATTGGCTTTTTCGTGCGCCCATTTCTGTACTATCGCCTTCCCCAGACGATCGATGCGACGAGCGATATTACAGGCGTGCTGTTGGTATCGGCGTTGCTGCTGATGATTACGGCAGTGCGGTTTGAGGTAGTAATTGCCGGCGGCCTGGTGGCGTGCTGCGCCCTGGGCTATTGCGGATCGACCGCCCATGCCAATCTTGCGCGGCGTTTTGCGCAGACGCCCTGCCTGGCGCGCGCCGCCGCACTTTCCTATGCCATGGGCGTTCTGGTACAGGTGATCAACCACATGGTGATGCCTGTCGGTATTCCTCAGCAGGCTGTTCTGGTCGTCTGTGCGATCGCGCAGGTGGCGTTGCTCCACGGT
>CAJMOL010000141.1 GCA_905215095.1 uncultured bacterium
CGCGCTGGCGCTGGCCGCCCGAAAGCGCTTTGGGCTTACGGTCGAGGTACTCGGTAATGCCCAGGATCTCGGCAGCGGAGCGAACCTTGCGGTCGATCTCGTCCTTGGGGACCTTCTTGAGCTCAAGCGTAAACGCCATGTTCTCGTACACCGTCATATTGGGGTACAGAGCATAGCTCTGGAACACCATGGCGATGTCGCGGTCCTTGGGTGCCACGTCGTTGACGCGCTTGCCGTCGATGAGCACATCGCCCGAGGTGATGTCCTCCAGGCCGGCGACCATGCGCATCGTCGTGGACTTACCGCAGCCAGAGGGGCCAACGAGGACGACGAACTCCTGGTCGTGAACGGTGAGGTTGAAGTCCTCTACAGCGAGCACACCGTCCTCGGTAACCTTGAGGTTGTGCTTCTTCTCCTCGGTCTTCTTCTTTTTGCCAAAGAAGCCCTTCTTTTTGGACTCGTTGTTGGGATACACCTTCTGAACATGTTTGAGAACGATCTCGGCCATGTCTTTACCTTTCGATATGCGGCGCCGCGCTGAGGGGCGCCGCAGAAACTTGCAAAACAGTTACGGCATCAGCCCTTGACGGCACCTGCCACCACGCCGTCGATGATGTACTTCTGGCAGAGGATGTACATGATGACGATGGGGACAACGACCATCATGATGCAGGCCATCATGGGGCCGAGCTCGACATGGCCGTAGCCGCCGCGGAAGTACTGGATCAAGATAGGAATGGTCTTGTACTTGGTGGAGTCGAGCGTAAGGTAGGGCAGCAGATAGTCGTTCCAGACCCACATGGTCTCGAGGATGCCGACCGAAAGATAGGTGGGCTTCATGATGGGAAGGACGATCTTAAAGAACACCTGGACCGGGTTGCAGCCGTCGATCATGGCCGCCTCTTCGATCTCGAGCGGAATGTTCTTTACAAAGCCGGCGAACATAAAGACCGCCAGGCCCGCGCCAAAGCCAAGGTAGATAAAGCAGATGTTGAACGGCGTGTTGAAGCCGATGCGGTCCGCCAAATTGGACAGCGTGAACATGAGCATCTGGAAGGGCACGACCATCGAGAAGACGAACAGGTAATAGAAGAAGTTCGAGATCTTGCTGTTGACACGAACCACGTACCAAGCGCACATGGAGCAGCACACCAAGATCAGCACGACCGACGTGACCGTGATGATGAGCGAGTACATAAATGCCGAGGCAAAGCCCTGCTCGTTAAGGGCGTGCATGTAGTTTGCGAGGCCGTTGAACGTCTCGGGCGTGAGCAGATCGAATGCCGTGGTGGTGCTGATTGCGGTCGCTTTCTTAAAGGAATTGAGCGCAATCATGAACACGGGGTAGATCCACGCGAGCGACAGAATCGTAAAGAAAATCGAGAGCGCGCGGTTAATAGCCTTATCGCGTTTCATTACTGCTGCACCTCCTTGGACCTCGTGGCCTTAAGCTGGATCATGGAGATGGCCACGACCAGGATGCAGAAGATAACCGCCTTGGCCTGACCAATGCCCTGCCATGCGATACCGGCACGCGAATAGAACGTGTTGTAGATGTTCAGGGCGAGCATCTCGGTGGAGTGCGCGGGGGCGCCGCCGGTAAGGGCGAGGTTCTGGTCGAACAGCTTAAAGCCGTTGGTGATGGACAGGAACAGGCAGATGGTGATGGTCGGCATCAGGTTAGGGATCTTAACCTTCCAAAACGTCTGCCATGCCGTGGCACCGTCGACCTTGGCGGCCTCGATGTAGTCGGACGGAATGGACTGCAGACCAGCGATGTAGATGATCATCATGTAGCCGACCTGCTGCCACAGGGTCAGGATGATAAGGCCCCAGAAGCCAGCAGCAGAGTTAAGAGCGATGAGCTGGGCGCCCACGTTGGAGAGCAGGCAGTTGATCAGAATCTGCCAAATGTAGCCCAGCACGATGCCGCCGATCAGGTTAGGCATAAAGAAGATCGTACGGAAGATGTTGGTGCCTTTGAGCGCCTTGCGGGTGAGCGCCTGCGCAATGGCCAGGGCGATCACGTTGATGAGCACCGTCGACAGGAAGGCAAACGCCACGGTAAAGAAGAACGACGTGGAGAACTGCGGATCGGACAGCGCGCGCACGTAGTTCTCGATACCGACAAAGTGCGTGTTGTTAATGGTAATAAACTGGCAGAACGAGAGATAGAAGCCCTGGATAAAGGGAATCACGAACCCGATCATAAACGCCAGGCACGTGGGCAGCATAAAGAGCGGCCACCAGCGCTTGAGTGCTTTGCCCATAAAAGGGTCCTTTCAATATGCAGGGGGCGGGCAAACCAACGTCTGCCCGCCCCCTGTCGCTAATCAGATAGCTTGGGCAGCAACTGCTTACTCGGAAGCGGCCTTCTCGGTCTTCCAGCCATCGACGAAGGCGTTCTTGACGCCGTCCCACTTGCTGTTGTCGGCAGCATAGGCGATCAGAGCCTGCTTGAGGTTCTTCTTCCACTCCTCAGAGGGAATGTAGACGAAGTCCCAAGCGACGGTCTTCTTGCCGTCCTTGGCCATGGCAACGGCCTGCTGCGAGAAGACGTTGGTGGTCTCCTTGGCGCTCTTGAACGGAGCGGTCAGACCCATCTTGTCGGCGATGATGCTGGTCGGGGTGTCAGCGGTGACGCACCAATACATGAAGTCCTCGGTGGCCTTCTGGGCATCCTCGGAAGCCTGGGAACTGACGCACCAGTAGTTCTCGCCGCCGGAGCACAGGCCCTGGTTCTCCTCGCCGTCAACACCGATGTAGATCGGCATCATGCCAATCTGATCGTCGGTCATGCCGGCCTTGACGAGGTCAGAGTAGGCCCAAGAGCCGTTCTGGTAGAAGACGGCCTTGCCGGTTGCGAACTCGTTGGTGGCGTCGTCGCCGGTCTTGGAAGCAAGCTGCGAAGGATCGCAGGTGGAGTCGGTGATGTACAGGTCGAAGATCTGCTTGTAGTTGTCGAGGAACTCACCCTTGATCTCGTCGTCCTCCTGGTTGTGCTCCTTCTCAAACTCGTAGTAGAGCGGCATGTTGGCAAGGTGGGTGGTGTAGCGCCAGCTGGAGGAGTCGTCCATGCCGGCGGAAGTGAAGGCACCCTCGACACCAAGCTCGTCCTTGCGGGCCTGGATGTCATCGGCACAAGCCTTCAGCTTGTCGAAGGAGTTGATGTCCTCGGCCTTGTAGCCAGCCTTCTCGAGCAGCTGCTTGTTGTAGATGATGCCGTAGCTCTCCTGGACCCAGTCGATACCCAGATCCTTGCCATCGGACTGCAGAGCCAGGGAGTCGTCAATGAGCTCACCGCGGAGCTTGGTATCGGACAGGTCGGCGCAGTAATCCTTCCAGTTCTTAAGACCGGTGGGGCCGTTGACCTGGAACAGGGTCGGAGCGGAGCTCTTGGACATCTCGGACTTGAGCTTCTCCTCGTAGGTGTTGGAAGCGGCGGTCACGATCTTGACCTCGACGCCCTTCTCCTTCTTATAGGCCTTGGCGATCTCCTTCCACTCCTTGTCGACCTCGGGCTTGAATTGGAGGAAGTAGACCTCGGCGGCGTCACCAGAAGCAGAGGAGCCGGAGCCGGCAGAACCACCGCAGCCCACGAGACCCAGACCAAGAACCGCAGCCGCGGAACCAGCAAAGCCCAGGAACTGCCTTCTGCTCATTTCGTTCTTCATTACAATCCACCCTTTCACACCGTGGCGGCACCCTTTGCCGCCGCCTTCGGAGATTGGCTCGGGGACTTTGCCCCTTTTGCTGATTTGTACAATACGCTATTTGGATAGTTGTTTGAACAAGTATTACTAGAGCGGTAGAAAACCTTCGGTGAACGGTAATTTCAACTTGATACTTGACAAGTTTTGTATAAACAATTATTTGTTATCGAATGCAGAGAAAACGCCCGGTCAAGCCGATGTACCGTCGGTTTGACCGGGCGTTTTCTCTTTGAGGCCATGAGTCTCGTCAGACTGCGAGCTAGCCGGCTATCGCTTGGAATTGACGCGGTAATGGAAGATCTCGGGGTGCGTACGGGTGTGCGTCACCTCAAACAAGATTCCATCCGAGGTGTACGACTGGCTCTCCATGACGGCAACGCAGTTGTATTTGCCAAGGTCAAGATAGCTGCAGTCCTCATCGTTGGCAAGCTCGACACTCACCGTACGACGGCTCGCCATCACTTTGACACCGCGCTTGTGCTCCAGATAGCCGTAAATAGAATCTGCCGCGATCTCGGGCGTCAGGCCTTTGGCGATCGACTCCAGAAAATAGCCGTGGTCCACCTGGCGAGCGTTACCGTTAAGGCTACGGACGCGCACCACGCGAATCAACTTCTCGCCCACCTTAAAGCCCAGGTGACGAGAGAGTTGCTCGGTGCAAACCAGATGTTCGAAAGACTTAACGTCCGTCGATGCGACGGCATTGTTGCGCTTTGCAAATTCGCCAAACGACTCGACTTCCTCGAGTGCGCCCAGCATGTCGGTTTCGCCCTTGAGCCAAATAACGCGCACGCCCTTGCCGTGTATGGGCTGCACAAACATCTCGTCTGCCAGCATGCTCAAAGCGCGGCGGACGGTATTGCGCGTGCAGCCAAATTCCGCGGTCAGCTCGGCTTCGGTTGGCAGCATCTCCTGAAACGCATAGGTCCCGTTAATGATGCGCGAACGGATCTCGCGGTAGATTCCTTCGTAAATCGCTTTTGGCATGACTTCACCTCTAATGAATATGTATGGCTAGGCACGATAGCATTTCTTGGGGTTGTTTAAACCGTCTATCGGCAAAGCACGGATTATTTACCGTCGACGGTTCCCCCGACACCCAGATCGGATCGAATCAAAACCGTCAATGCGGCAAGCAGCCAGTCCTCTACAATGAGTTCATTGTTTAAACGTTCTTGCTCGCACAGCATGTTGCATCCGGAAGGCCTATTATGCTGCAGAAAATCCAACGTTTTGGCGGAGCCATGTTCGCGCCCGCCATGTTGTTTTCCATATCGGGTCTTATGGTCGGCGTCTCCGCCCTCGCAACGTCTGCGGATATCGTCGGCGACCTCGCCGTATACGGAACCCCTTGGTACGTTTTTTGG
>CAJMOL010000142.1 GCA_905215095.1 uncultured bacterium
CCGCAACCGGCAGCCGTCAAGTCCGCCGCCGACGCACTCGTCAATGCCCTCGCCTACAAGCCACACAAGCTGGGCACCGACAAGTAACGCGCAGCCAAATCTGCGTACACCCGCAGGGGGCGTCGGCCACGGCCGACGCCCCCTGCGGCAGTTAGGGACGCTCCTTTTGTACCGGCACCTGGAAGCACTCCTGGCGTAGCCAATGAAGACCTCTACGGATGAATTCCAGGCCGCTCCGTCGCTCCAGACATCGTTTCCGCGCCTCGTGCCTGCCCCAAACAATCAAAACAAGCCCTTTTCGCCGCACCCTCAAAGGTCTGTGGGCAAAAAAGGGCAAATATGAGTACTGTTACCATTTTAGTAGCAGGCATAATGGCTCAAAATGGCATGTTTGCAGCCTCCGCACCGCCTCAGATCAACCAGAATGGCCTGTCCAGGACTTGGAGGTACTCATTTTAATGAACGTATATTACGATTATGTTCACTATCTTCTCAGTCGCAAATGCTATCGGCTCGGCAACAGTACTCATATTTGGCATTTTTTGCCCACCGCCATATAACTAACGCCCTATAGCAAACGAAAAACAGGCCGCAGCCCATCGCTGCGGCCTGTTCGGAAGCAAAAGTGGGCGTTAAGCGCTGTAGCCCATCGCCTGCAGAACAAACATGACGACCGTGAGCACCGTAATCACACCGATAGTCGCCCAAGTGAGCACGTTCCATATGCGGCCGTTGCGGTTGGCGCCCATAATGTGGCGATCCGCCGCGATAACCACCTGGAATACCAAGACTACAGGCAGCAGCACGCCGTTGATGACCTGCGAGGTCATCATAATCTGGAACAAATCGACGCCAGGCATGAGCACCAACACGGCAGAAATGCCGATGATGGCCGTAATGATGCCGCGGTAAACCGGGGCCTCGTCCCAGCTGCGATCGGCGCCGCGCTCCCAGCCAAATGCCTCGCAGATAGCGCTCGACGTAACGCCCGGCAGCACGCAGGCAGCCAAGAAGCTCGCCGCGACCAGGCCCGAGGCAAACAGCACCGTGGACCACTGGCCCGCGATGGGCTCCAGCGCGCGGGCGGCATCGGCGGCATCGCTAATCTGAATACCCGCCGGGAACAACACCGTACCGGTCGTGATGATAATAAAGCCGGCAATGACATCGGCGGCAAGCGAGCCGCTCACGGTATCGATGCGCTGCAGCACGATATCGTCCTCGCCCGCGTTCTTATCGACCACGTTGTTCTGAGCCAAGAAGATCATCCACGGTGCGATGGTGGTACCGATTGTTGCGACCACAAGCGACACGTAGCTGGGATCATTCTGAATATTGGGGACGACCAAGTCGACCGCGACCTCGCCCCAGTTGGGGCCGGCCATAAACGCGGCGACGATGTAGGTCACGAACACGCAGCTTACCAGCAGCAAAATCTTCTCGATGCGCTGGAAACTACCCGACATGGTAAGCATCCACACCAGCAGCGCCACGAGCGGCACCGAGATGCTCGCCGGAACGCCAAACAGAGCAAGGCCACTCGCGATACCCGCGAACTCCGAGATGGTCACCGCCGTGTTGGCGATCAACAGCGCCGCCATGGCCAGCACGCTCTTACGCACGCCAAAGCGCTCGCGAATGAGCGACGCCAAGCCCTTACCCGTAACGCATCCGCAGCGCGCCGCGGTCTCCTGCGTCACGATAAGCAGCACGGTCATGACGGGAAGCATCCAGAGCATCTTGTAGCCATAGCTGGCGCCCGCGCTGGAATACGTGGCGATGCCGCCGGCGTCATTGCCCGAAAGCGCCGCCAGAAGACCGGGGCCCATGGCGCCAAAGATGGCCGCGATGGTCAACTTTTGCTTGGTGCCCGACTTTTGCTTGGTATTTTGCACGCGACCACCTAACCCACGACTGACATGGTGAGCAGCACCGCGGCGACGCAGTACGCCACGCACGAGATCATGACGGCAATGACGTTCATGGCGGTGCCCGACGTGTTGAGGTCATGCTCGTCACGCCAGAACAGCACCATCAAGTAAATCACGGCGCTCATGTTGCCGACCAGGCAAATGATGGCAGCGATATTAAAGCACCCGGTAAAGAGTTGCTCCTCAAACATGGGCGCATCGGGGAACGCGGCAGTGCGCACCAGCTGGGCGCACAGGTAGGTCACGAGTGACAGGATCAGGCCCATACCCGTGCTCTGGAAGAAGAATCCCAGGTACGGTTTGGGCTCGTCGTCGTGACCGTCATACTCCAAGAAGTAGTTCTTGACGAACGACACCATGCGCGAGGCCGCCAGCAGCACGAGCGGCATGGCGCACATGGGGAACACCACCAGATGCGCGGAGCCGAGTGCCGTTCCCAACACGGTCGCCATAATGCACGAGGCAATGCCCCACACGACAACCCAGTACTGGCGATGCACAAACCAGCTGAGCACGTTCGTCGAGTCGTCCGACGCGCTATCGCCCGAGCCGACACCGGCGATCTGCAGGTCCTCCTGATGCTCCTCGGCGATAACGTCCATGGCGTCGTCGAAGGTCACGATACCCAGGATATGACGGTTCTCGTCGCAGACAGGGATGGCAACCAGGTCGTACTTGGTCATCTCGTCCGTTACGTCTTCCTGGTCCTCGTCGGGCGACACGTAGACCAGATCACGATAGGCGAGCTGGCCCAGCGTGGCGTCGCGGTCGGCCACGATCAGCGTGCGCAGCGAGAGCACGCCCGTCAGCATGCCACTCGGATCCTCGGTATAGACGTAGTAGACGCTCTCAAAGTCCTCGTCGAGTTTGCGAATCGCCTCGATGGCATCGCCGACCGTCGCCGTGGCGGGCAGCGAGACAAACTCCGAGGTCATGATACGGCCGGCGGTGTTGTCCTCGTAGCCCAGCAGGTTACGAATCGCCTTCTCCTCCTTGACGCCCATCAGGCGCAGGAGCTTCTCGGCCTTCTCATAATCGAGCTCGTCGATCAGGTCGGCTGCATCGTCCGGGTCCATCATGGCCAGCATCGACGATGCGTCGGTATCGGACAGGCCCTCGAGCATCTCGGTCATGAGCTCGTCGTCATCGAACTCCGAGATGGCCTCGGCGGCTTGAGCGGTATCGAGCTGAGCGAACACCTGCGCGCGCAGGCGCGGGTCGAGCTGCTCGATAATGTCGGCGATGTCGGCAGGATGCAGCTCGCCAAGCGTCTTGTGCGACACCGAGAGCTGGATGTTCTTAGTCGAGCGATCGAGCAGGTCCATATAAGACCAGGCGATAATGTCCTCACTGAGCGGCTTGCCCAGGTGCTTCATAAAGCCCTCGACGACATGCTCGAGTGTGGGGCTGATCGCGCGCAGCAGACCGCGGGCGCCGACCTCGGCACCCAGCAGGCGCAGCTGATTCTCGCCCGACATGGAGAACTTGATGTCGTTGACGCGCACGACCTTCATGCCCTGCGTATCGACAATCTGCTTGTTAAGCACGTCGCGGGCAAGCAAGAGTTCGGTCGGCTGCAGGTACGAAAAACGGATTTCGGTGGCCGACGTCTTAAGGTGTACACCCGTCTCGTCGATACGGTCGACCCATTTGCGCCAGCTGATCATAAACGGCGTCTTGCCGGGTCCGCGGAACGCGAGCGACGTCACGTGCGGAAAAACTTCGCCGGTAGCAATACCAAAATCGTTGACCACGCCGAGCTTTTCGCCGTCGACGTCCAAGACCGGCAATTTGAGCATCTCACTCAGATAATTCAATGGTGCTCCCCATCATTATTCCTCCGGACGCGGCCGCGCGTGCGGCGTCCGGGGGCTTCTGGATATGTATACGCATGCGCGGGCGGCACGCCGCTCGACGCTTACACCCCGTGCATGCGCAAAAAGCACCTGCATGGGGTCATCGACTGTATGGTCGAGGTTTGGATTTCACCTGTAACCTTTCTCTTGACCCTCATTAACCGCAGTAACTATAGCATCAGCATCGCGCTGCGGCACCGAATTTATGCCCTGCACATTGCAGGCATACCAAACGCTGACGCATCCGTGACATAGTCATTGGGGACGTTCTTAAATGACTACCCAATAACTACTCTGTGGTGTCGTTGTCCTCGGCAAGTTGGGGGAACACGGCGTCCTTGGGCATGGTGGCCTTCGTCAGCGAAGTGAGCTTTTTGCTCAGCGACGTGTCCGTCTTGACCAGGTCGCTGAGCGTCACGATCTTGTAGCCGTCGGCAATGAGGCCGTCGATAATCTGCGGCAGCGCCTCGAGCGTCTGCTCGGCGCACTCATCGCTATCGGTGAGCAGCACGATATTGCCCGGCGTCACCGAATCGAGCACCGTCGAGACCTGCTCGTCGGCACCGTTGAGCAGCCAGTCGCCCGAGTCAATATTCCACGAGACCACGGCGGAGACCAGGTCCATCGCATCAATCCAGTTTTGCTCGTCAAAGGCAGCGTAGGGAGCACGCAGCAGCATCGTCTTCACGCCGGTCGCCGACTTAATCGCATCGGTGCCTTTCGCGATCTGCTCGCGTACCGCCTCACGGTCCTGGCCCTTGAGCGAATCGTCGCTGTAGCTGTTGGATCCGATCTCGCACCCGGCATCGACAATCGCCTTGGCCGTGGCAGGCGAGGCCTCGGCCGCATCGCCCGAAAGGAAGAACGTCGCGGTGACGCCCTTTTCCTTGAGCACCTGCAAGATCTGCTTGGTAGCGCCGCTCGGGCCCTCGTCAAACGTCAGCGCCACGTACTTTTTGTTGCCCTTGGGCGCCACGCCGGCGCACGCAACAACGCAATCGGTGGCGGGCACAACCTCGCCGCGGTCTTGCGTCTTGCCCGACTGCTCACCAACCCACACCTCGGATCGGCCCTGGACACCCCATGTCTGCACATACTCGATAGCGCCCGTGCCCTCGACCTTGAGCTTGGGCTCGATAACCGTAGCCTGAACCTCGTGCTTCTCGTAGGTGTTACGGCCATCCTTGACCGTCACCTTCTCGCCACCCTCAAGTTCGCGGCTATCCCATTTGCCCTGCTTCACGCGCTTGCCGTC
>CAJMOL010000143.1 GCA_905215095.1 uncultured bacterium
AACAAATCCAAGTTAGACCATTTCAAATGGTTCGATGTCTGCCCGGATGCGACACATCTGGTGTGTCCATCCTCGCAGTATCCGGTTCTCAAGGTGCACGCCCCGCGGTCCATCCGGTTCGACCGGGCCGCGCGGCAAGGAGATATATTGCCAGACCGGAGGGCCCCTGTGGGCGGGAATCACGCACTCCATATTTTGTTCACAAATGAATAGGTCCCTCAGTCGCATCACTGAGGTTAAAACTGAAGCAGCAGCTTCTGATATTGGCGATGACCAGCTGGTTTATAGGTGTTAAGGCATCGGTCATCTCTGGAGCGCCACTTTACTCCAAAAGCATCAGCTATTTGTTTCCCATCGGTAAAAGGCGGGTTTTGTTCGCCAAGCGTTCTTATATATAGATAGATACGGGTTCGAACCCGTGCACCGGCAACAAAAAAGCGACCAACCGGAGTCGATCGCTTTCTTTTCTATGGTGGGCCGTCAGGGGTTCGAACCCTGGACCTTGGGATTAAAAGTCCCCTGCTCTGCCAGCTGAGCTAACGGCCCGTGGGTGGCATTGTACCACGGTCTGGGACTATTCCCAACTCCATTGGCCGTTCTGGAAAATCACAACTTCACGTCCATCAGGCGTAATGCCCGTAATATCGATGTCGTCCGTGCCGATCATAAAATCGACGTGCGTGCTCGAGACGTTAACGCCATGCTCCAGGAGCTCTTCCTTGGACATGTCGTACCCACCCTCGATGCATTCGGGGAAACCGACACCTAGCGCGAGATGGCAGCTAGCGTTCTCGTCATAGAGCGTATCGTAGAACAGAACACCACTTTCGCGGATCGGCGTGTTCTTGGAAATGAGCGCGACCTCTCCCAGGTGAGCAGCGCCCTCGTCAGTATCGATGATACTTGCGAGCGTTGCCTTGCCCACGCGGGCGTCGTAGTCCACCACGCGGCCGCCCTCGAACTTAATCCAAAAATCGTCAACCTTGTTACCGTGGTGAATGAGCGGCATAGCCGAATACACGATACCGTTGGCACGCATACGATCAGGCGAGGTGAAGACTTCCTCGGTGGGAATGTTGGGGAAGAAGGGGTGCCCATCGGGCGTCTTACCCTTGCCGCCGGCCCACTCGTGACCCTTCGTCATACCAATCGTCAAATCGGTTCCATTTGCCGAGGTGTAATGCAGGCGGTCAAAACGATTGTCGTTCAGGAAGCGCAAGTTCTTTTCGAACGCCGCGTCATGAAGCTCCCAGTCGCTCTCCGGGTCCTGGCCATCGGCACGAGCGGTGTGCAGAATCGCATTCCACAGCTTATAGATTGCAACCTCATCGGCGTCTCCCGGGAACACCTCGCGCGCCCAAGCCACGACCGGAGCGCCGGCGATGCACCACGGATTGATGTTGTAATCCAGTCCACGGCGGAAAACTTTGCACTGCGTGTTCTTTGCCTTAGAAGCTGCAGCGGGCTTAGCGGGATCGATGCCCTTAAGGGCGGCGGGGTCCGCACCCTCGATAAAGATAAAGCAGGCACCGTCCTGGGCCAGGGAATCCAGCTGCAGGCGCTTCCACTCGGGCGTCTGCTCAAAATAGCTTTTATCGACATGCTCGTACGTGAGCCTCGTCACGGCATCATCGGCCCAAATGACCGTCACGTGGCCAGCGCCGGCGGCATAAGCCTCCGCGACCACCACGCGGGCAAAAGGCGCGCACTCGACCGGAGACTGAACGACAACCTCCTGGCCGGGTTTGACGTTTACGCCCTTGCAGACGACCAGGCGCGCGTAGTTTTTAATCTTGGGCTCCAGGGCCTTCATGCCCTCCAGAGCCTCTTCGACCGTCAGGGCAGCTCGAATCATGTGCCACTCCATCTATCTATAGAACAGTAAAAAGGCGCGCCGCAAAAACGACGCGCCTTATATCTTAGCGATAAGTATGTATGCAAACGCTACTTCTTCTTGGAGTCCTTCTTGTCCTCCTCGGCAGCCGCACGCTCAATAAGAGCGTTAAGCTTGTTCTCGGACATGCCCTCGGCCTGTGCGCGGTACATGTTGCGCAAGGGACGAATACGAGCGAAGTCGTAGATAAAGTCACCTAGGATGATGACATAGGACAAAACGATGCCGACCATCTGGACAGGGCTGGACACCATGCCAGCGGGAGCGAAGTACAGCGAGGCCCAAATTGCCACGACGAGCACCATGCCGATAGCGAGCACAGCCCACCAAATACGGCGACGCTTGGTGTAGTCCTCATCCTGCTTGAGGAGAATATTCGACACCGTGTAGATACGATCCTCGCGAGCACGCTGCTTGGCCTTGCGGGCGCGCTTCTCCTCCTTGGAAAGGCCGTCCAGGTTTTCACCCTTCTCGAGCTCTTTGCGGCGTGCCTTGGATGATGCCGGCACGACGCGAACGGAGCTCGCTGCCTGGCGGGCGGGTTTAGCAGATGCGGCGGACTTGCGCGCAACCCCGGTAACTTCGTGGGATTGCGTGCGCTTGTTCGTGGCGCTACGGGTACTCACTTATGCGTTCTCCTTCATGCTTGTGAACTGGGAGCCCGTGATGATCTGGAAGGCCTCGCGATAGCGCTCGGACGTGCCATCGATGACCTCGGCGGGCAGGTGCGGGGTCTCCCCCGTCATATCCCAGTTGGCTTTGAGCCAATTGCGGACGAATTGTTTGTCGTAGCTAGGCTGAATCTTGCCCTCCTCGTAGCTGGCGGCGGGCCAGAAACGGCTGGAGTCGGGCGTGAGGCACTCGTCGATCAGCGTAACCTTGCCATCGATGACACCGAACTCGAACTTGGTGTCGGCAATGATGATGCCACGGGTCGCTGCATACTCGGCGGCAGCCTTGTAAATCTTGAGGGACAGGTCGCGAATCTGCGCGGCGACGTCCTCACCCACGATCTCGCAGCAACGCTCGAACGAAATGTTCTCGTCGTGATCGCCGATCTCGGCCTTCGTGGACGGCGTGAACAGCGGCTCGGGAAGCTTTGAGGCCTCGGTCAGGCCCTCGGGCAGCTGAATGCCGCAGACGGTGCCGTTCTCGTCATAGGTCTTCTTGCCCGAACCGGTCAGATAGCCGCGGACGATGCACTCGATAGGAATCGTCTGGGCCTTCTTGACCAGCATGGCGCGACCAGCGAGATAGTCACGATACTCGGCAAACTCCTCGGGGAAATCCGCCGGGTCGATGGAGACGAGGTGGTTGGGAACGATGTCGGCAAACTTATCGAACCAGAATGCCGAGATGCGGTTGAGCACCTCTCCCTTAAACGGAATCTCGTCGGGGAGAATAAAGTCGAACGCAGAAATGCGGTCGGTGGCGACCATCAGCAGGTTTTCACCGGCATCATAGATATCACGAACCTTGCCACGGGAATCCGGACGACGCTCCATCGTTGTCACGTGAGTCACTCCTTACCAAAATACGACAGTAATGCGGGTTCATTCCCGCACGTTTTCGCAAACTCGGAGCGGCAGGGACGAAACCCCTCCTTCACCGAGTAGCGAAAAGCTAGTGCTCCATTGTAGTAGATGCCGCGTCCGCCGTGTGCTCGCGGGGCAGATGAATTGTAAAAGTCGTACCCTTTCCAAGCTCCGACTCCACGGATATGTAGCCATGGTGACGCTCGACGATCTGCTTGGTCACGGCGAGGCCGACGCCCAGGCCGCCAGCTTCGCGGGCGCGGCTGGCATCGGCGCGCCAAAACCGCCCGAAAATGCGCGACAGATCGTCCTTGGCAATACCGATGCCGGTATCAGAAACGGCAATGCTGACGTGCCTGCGGTCACTGAGCACCGACACCACGACCCAACCGCCCTCGGGGGTGTAGCGCATGGCGTTGCTCATGAGGTTGATAACACATTGCGTGATCATGTCGGGATCGGCCTCGACGACATCGTCGTGCCCTTGGGTTTCATCTGCAAAGCGAAGACGAAGGTCACGGTCGGCAAACAGACGCTCCTGGCCGTTCACAATCGATCGCACGAACGGAACCATGTCCACCGGTTCTAGATTGAGCGGAGCCGTGCTGTTTTCCATACGCGATAGGTCGAGCATCTGCTGCACCAGACGAGCCAGGCGACGCGTCTCGGAAGCAACGGTCTCCAAATGCTCATCGTCGGTGGGATACACGCCATCCTGCATGGCCTCGACCGTTGCGAGCATGGCCATAAGCGGCGTGCGAAGCTCGTGTGCAACGTCTGAGGTCAGGCGCTTCTCGTGTTTCATATCCTTCTCGAGCGAGGTGGCCATCTCATCGAAGGTCTCACCCAGCTGATCGATCTCGTCATCACCGCGCAGCCCCGTGCGAGCCGACAGGTCGCCGTCACGGATTTGCTTTGCGGTACTGGTGATGCGATGAATCGGTTTGGTGAGCATGCGCGACACGAGCGATCCGATAACGACCGAAATGCAGATTGCAACAACCGCGGCGAGGGCCATGGCGTTAAAGGCAGAGTCCGCCTTGGTGAGCAGAGCGTCGGAGCCGATGGCCCACAGCTTTACCTGTCCGGCATGCTCGCCGGAAGACGTTACAATCTCGACGTTAGCAACGCTATCGGAGTCGGTTGGAGCAGACGAGACCGGGCTATGCGATGCCCTCTTGCCGCTCGTGTCGTCGGTCGTAGCCTGGTTTTCGCGTACATCGGCGGTGGCGCTTGCCGAGGGCCAGGAATCGTCATAAACGATCACACCCTTTTTATTGACGACCTGCATGCCCAGATCGTCGGAAACCAAACTCGACGTTGCGACCGTGCGCAGTTCTCCCGCGGTCCAAGAGCCGTTTTCCTCATATGAGGTCGCCAACTTCTCGGCAGCGGAATTTGCGATTTCGACGATATTGGAGCGTGTGTAATCCGAAAAGACCGTGCCCCACACAACAGAGACAACGCCCACCAGCACCAATACCGTCATGAGCGATGTCAGAGCAAAAGCAAGTGCCATGCGCGAGGG
>CAJMOL010000144.1 GCA_905215095.1 uncultured bacterium
AAGATATGGCTCAGAACGATAGGGGCGCGCTACGAACGGGCCGCGACGAGCAACTCTGCCGTTGCCGCCCAGCCATCGACAATCTTGCCGCGCGTGACGTAGGCGTCATCGCAGGTATCCAGGAACTCGGGCGCGCCGGCACTGGTCAAACCGTTCTCGACCAGGCAGAACGTGCCCACGTGGTCAGCCATGTAGAAGTCGGACTCGGAATCGCCGAGTGCGAGCGTCTCCTCGCGCTCGATCCCCAGGTGCTCGCAGAAGCGCGCAATGGCAACGCCTTTGTTGAGGCCCGCGGGGTTGATGTTGAATGCGCGACCGTCCTCGATGCGATCGAGCTCGAGCGTCGTCGGCTTGGACAGGTGAGTCAGATGGCCGTTGCAAGCCCAGATCAGACCGCAGCCGGCCTCGTCCAGGATGGCCTGGACCTCATCGTCGGGCACATCGCCGCGCATGCCGACGGTGACCTCACGGTATTTGTAGCCGGTCGACATGTCGTTGTGGTACTCGATCTTATGCGGCCAGCGGGCGAGAATCTTCTCGCACACGCCGGTCTGCTCGATCACCTGATGCGGCGTGAGGCCGCAGGCGGGGTCGTAGGGCATATCGCCGGTCAGATACTCCCAATCGTTGGCCTTGAGATCGTACATGACCAGGCCACCCATCTCGCCGATGTAGGAGTTGAGGCCAAGCACGCGCGCATCCTCGTGGATCATGGTGCGGTTGCGGCCCGAGGTGGGAACCACCTGTATGCCGGCGCGGGCAAGTGCCACGACAGCCTCGACGAGCTTGGTCGAGGGGTTGCCGTCGTTGTCGCGCAGCACGCACGAGCCGGGTGCGAGCATCGTGGCGTCCAGGTCGGTAAAGACGTACTTAACCTTGGCAAGACGCTCGCGCATCTCGCCCGAAAGCTCAGCGACGGTCGGCAGGGTATTGTGGGACATGGTCACTCCATTACGTAGAAGGGGCTTCTGGTCTTAGGCGGCGCGCCTCGCTTGAGGGGAAACGCGCTTGCAACGGCAGCGCGCTCAGGACGCCGCCCTCATCGCAGTTCATTAGTCAAACTGGGTAACACCGATTAAACGGTTGGCAAGCGAAAGATCGCTCTCGATGGGCACGAACTCGTCGCCCACGTGCATGAGCTCCTCGTCGCCCTTTGCCAACAGCAAGACGATGGTGGGCGCATCGGGGCTGACGTATTCCTCACGCGCCGCCTTGAACGCCTCGTGCACAGCAGCCTCGCGATCGAGGATGATCTTGTTTGGGGTATCGTCGGGAACATGCTCGGCAAGCTCGCGACAGACCTTCATCGGGTCCTCGTGAGCCGGATCCTCGTTGGTAAAGATCAGCAGATCAGAATATGGTGCGGCCTCGCGCGGAAGCTGCTCACGGCGCTCCTGTGCCTTGCCTCCAGCGGCACCAAACAGCGCAATGACCGGGCTGGCGGGAAACGCGCGCTTGACCGACGAAAAGAGCGAGCGGAACGAAAGTTGGTTGTGAGCGTAGTCAACAACACAAACCACACGGCAATCCTTCGACTCCACGACCTCCATGCGGCCCGGCACACGCAGCTTGGAGAGGCCCTTCTTGATGGCATCGATACCGATACCAATCTCGCGCGCGGCGGCGATAGCGACCAGCGCGTTTTCCACGTTAAAGTCTCCCGCGATACCCAGCAGGACCTTCTCCCCCTCCTCGGGCTCGTCAGCGCTCATGCCATGCAGGTTAAACTCGATGTTGAAGCCGACCATGCGGACATCGCTTGCCCACAGGCTCGCCTCGGGATGCTCGACGCCAACGGTCACCAAGCGCTCGGCCGTCGACGCGGCCTCCAGCACGCGTTCGACTTCATCGGTGCCCAGATTCACTACGGCGGTCTTAGCCTGATCAAAGATCCTGAGCTTGCTCTTAAAATAATCCTCGAAGGTCGGGTGCTCGATCGGCGAGATGTGGTCACGCCCGATGTTGAGGAAGCACGCTACGTCAAACGGCAGGTTCTCGACGCGCTGGTACTTGAGCGCCTGGCTTGAGACCTCCATGACCATGGACTGGCGACCAGACGCGCGACAGTTGGCGATATGGCGCCAGACCTCGGGGGCCTCGGGCGTGGTGTTGGTGCTCTCGTAGCACTCGATACCATCGTCGGTGTTCACCGAGCCGATCATGCCGCAGGACTCGCCCGCCGCCTTGATGATGGACTGGAGCATAAAAGCGGCCGTGGTCTTTCCCTTGGTGCCGGTGATGCCCACGATCTTGACGTCGTGGTCGGGACGGTCGTAGACCTCGGGCGGCAACAGCGCCATCGCCGTGCGTACGCTATCAACAACCAACATTGCAGCACCGCTCTCCTGCGCCAGCGGCTCCAGAGACTCGACCAGCGACTCTTCGCACACAAATGCGACGGCGCCCGCATCGAGCGCCATGCTCAAAAACGCGGGCTTAAAGGCAGCGCCCTTGCAAAAGAACACGTCACCCGCCGAAACCGCGCGCGAATCAAACGAACAGCCGGTCACGGCGCGCTCGTCAACCTGCTCCGAAGCACGCAGCTCGCCGCACACATCGAGCAGCTTGGCAAGCGTATCGACCGTGGTCACGGTCGCGGAATCCGAATGGTGCATCTTTCACCTTTCTCAGCCATTTGGCAGGGACGGTTTTCATAGTAACTGAAACGTGCTCGCGCAAAAACGGCTCCCGGAGGAGCCGTTACGCACAGGCATTCGTAAGCCGAGACTAGGCAGCCTTAACAGAAGGCTGGCCCTCGTCGATAAAGAAACGCTTGTACCACACCAGGAACACGAGCGGCGTATAGATCTTGCGCTGGAAATTGCCCTTGCCCGCAAAGTGCAGATCGAGCAGGTGCATGAGCTCGTCGGTATCGAAGAACTCGCTTGCCCACGGCGCGGTGAAGTACTCCTTGACGTAGTCGTACCACTTTTGCTCGCGCAGCCAGTAGACAATCGGCACCGGGAAGCCCACCTTGGGACGGGTGGCCCACTCATCGGGCAGCGACTTGTTGGCGGCGTGGCGAAGCACTTGCTTGTTGCCGTTCTCGTTGATGCGGTAGCGGTCGGGAATGTGCTCGGCGAACTCCATGACTTTGCGGTCCAGGAAGGGCACGCGCAGCTCCAGCGAGTGCGCCATACACATCTTGTCGGCCTTGAGCAGAATGTCGCCCGGGAGCCACATGTTCATGTCCAGGTACTGCTTCTTGACCAGTTCGGGCTGACCCTTCACGCGCGCGTAGATGGGTGCAGCGAGCTCGAAGGCGCCGTCGCCGGTGTTGTACTCGGGCTTGAGCACGCCGTCGACCTCGCGCTCCGGCCATACCAGAGCCTGTCCCAGGAACGACTTCTCGGGGATCTCGGCACCCTTGACCAGAAAGTTATGGCCCTTGAAGTACGGCATATGCAGCGCCAGGTTACCGAGCGCGCGGCGAATGGGCAGCGGCACCATCTTTTTGTACTTGCGCACCGGGACCGTATCCTCGTAGTAGGCGTAGCCGCCAAAGAGCTCGTCGGCGCCTTCGCCCGAAAGCACGACGGTGACGTCCTTGCGCGCCATCTCGGCCAAGAACCACAGCGGTACAGACGACAGGTTGGACTGCGGCTCGTCCATGTGATACTGGATGTCCTCGAGCGCACCAAAGAACTCGTCGGCGGTAATCATCTTGCGAACGTTTTCGACGCCGAGCTTATCGGAAAGCTCCTTGGCGTAGTTAGTCTCGTTGAAATTCTTGTAGTCAAAGCCCACCGAGAAGGTCTTGTCGGGCATGAGACAAGCGGCAATATAGCTGGAGTCGACGCCGCCGGAGAGGAAGGAAGCGACCGGGACGTCGGCGATGCGATGGGCCTCGACGCTCTCGTGCACGACCTCATCCAGCTCGTCGACGTACTCCTCGAACGGCTTCTCGACGGCAGAGTAATCGCAATCCCAATAGCGCTCGATGTTCATCTTGCCGGTCGGGATGTCTACGGTAAAGTAATGCGCCGGCGGCAGCTTGTAGACACCCTCGAAGAAGGTCTCCTCGGTTGCCGAATACTGCAGCGTCATGTACGGACGCAGGGCCTTTTTGTTGACCGCCTTGTGGAAGTGCGGGTAGTCCAGGAAGCTCTTGATCTCGGAACCAAAGAGCACGCCCGGAGCGCCGTCGCCTGCATCGGCCATGGGATAGTAGTAGAGCGGCTTGATGCCAAAGATGTCGCGGGCGCCAAAAAGCTTATTCTTCTTTTTGTCCCAGATGACGAAGGCGTACATACCGCGCAAGCGATCGAGTACGGCCTCGCCCCACTCTTCGTAGCCGTGCAGGAGGCTCTCGGTGTCGGCGCCGCAGTGGAACTTGTAGCCCTTGGCCTCGAGCTCGGAACGAAGTTCTTGGAAGTTGTAGATCTCGCCGTTGAAGACAATGACGACGCTGCCGCCCCCATTGGCCATGGGCTGGGCGCCGGCCTCGGTCAGGTCGAGGATCGACAGGCGGCGGAAGCCCAGGGCAACGCGGCCGTCGATAAACTGGTCGCCCATGTCGGGGCCACGATGGACGATACGGTCCATCATCTTGGTGAGCACCTCGGATTGGTTATCCGTCCCACCGACAAAACCGACAAAACCGCACATATACTATCCCCTCTGCTGTTGCTGGGCATCAAATCGAATCAGTAGCTTTTGAGTATACCCGAGGGCGTAAAGAGGGACGGAATGTTCAGGCAATCTCAACTGAATCAGCTCCGCGCCGACACGCGCCGGTTACCTTTAATGGATATGAGGTGAATGGGGCGATTGTTTTGCTATACTCTCTCCGCACGGGCGATTGGCGCAACGGTTAGCGCAGGTGCTTTACACGCACAAGGCTGGGGGTTCGAATCCCTCATCCCCTGCCACGTCGTCGCGGACTGCACAGGTTCGCGGCGACTTTTTTATGCCTTGCTTCAAAAGTCTTCTCTCACGAGT
>CAJMOL010000145.1 GCA_905215095.1 uncultured bacterium
CCTTCTCCAGCGAAATCTCGAGCTTGGCAGAGGTGTCCGCCACGTCGCTTGCCTGGGCGGCGAGCCAACGGGAGATAGCCGTGTCGTAGGCGGCGGTGGTCTGGTAGACCTTCACCTGCAGGCGACGACGGGTGGAAAGCGTGGTGCAGCCACCGGTCTCGCGCATCTCGGCCAGGACGGCATCATAGTCGGCCGGGTCGGAAATGACGGTAACGCTCGTGGCGTTCTTGGCGGCAGAGCGCAGCATGGAGGGGCCACCGATGTCGATGTGCTCGATGGCGTCCGCGAAGGTGACCTCAGGGTTGGCGACGGTCTTCTCGAACTCGTACAGGTTGACGACCACCAGGTCGATCAGCTTAATGCCGTGCTGAGCGGCCTCCTGCATGTGCTGCTCGGAATCGCGGCGGGCCAGCAGCGCGCCGTGAACCTTGGGGTGCAGGGTCTTAACGCGGCCGTCCATCATCTCGGGGTAGCCCGTGAACTCCTCGATGGGGGTTACGGGAATGCCCGCGTCCTCGATGGCACGAGCCGTGCCGCCCGTAGAGATGATCTCGACGCCAAAGTCGTCAACCAGCGTCCGTGCGAAATCGACGACGCCCGTCTTATCGGTAACCGAGATCAACGCGCGTGCGATCTTCACATCAGATCCCATGCAGTCCTCCTGTCTGGTACGCCGCCGTGCTCTGTGAGTCGGTGATACGTCGATCTGCAGCGCTCGCGCAGCGGCATTGAAAATACTGATTCAATGTAGCGCATCGAGCGCGACGATGCACCCCGCAACGCACGGCTGTGCAGAAAAAGCTTCGAGCGGGGGTTGCAGGAGCGCCACTGGGCACGGTGAGTTCATGGAACACAGGGGCACCATAATTAGATGCCAATGGCGTGGTAGAACTGTGCTCGATATGCATCCGCAATAGAAAGAGGCACCATGGTCTCGCGGGTTCTCTACCGACCGTTTGATACCGAAGATTTCGACGCCATCGCGCTGATCCTGCAGCAGCTTTGGCACAACAACTCGGATAACGATGAGTACAACCGCCTCGAAGCCGCGTGCGACCTTGCCTACTGCCTTTCTTCCTCGACGTTTTCGCAGGTTGCCGTAATCGACGGTCAGGCGCGTGGCATTGCGCTCGCGCGTGCGGGACAGAGCTCCGGCGCCACCGTCAAGGAACATTGGATGGACACCGAACGCTCGTTGCTGTCGCAGATGCGCGAGCTGGAGCCTGAAGCTTGCGCCGAGTACCTCTCCTTTGTGCGCACCACCATTCGAACCAACAACCGCCTGCTCGAGAAAAGCCCGCTGCCGCATGACAACGAGGTCACGCTGCTTGCCGTGGATCGCGATGTCCACGGCCTGGGCGTTGGCACGGTGCTGCTCGACGCTGCAATCTCGCATCTGTCCTCGTGCGGGGCGACCAGCGCGCACCTGTACACCGACTCCAACTGCTCGTGGAAGTTCTACGAGCTGCACGGCTTTAAGCGCACGGCCACGCACCGAGCCAACCGCGAGGAACGCCGCCACGCCATGCCGCGCGAAAGCTTCCTCTACGAACTCGACCTAACAGTCTAAAACCCGGCAGTTAGGGACGTTCCTCTTGTGCCGGCACCCCGGGACACTCCTTGGCAGCAGCCGCACCTAGTCGTTGGGGACGTTCTTAAATGACTAGTCGTTGGGGACAGTCTTGATCAAAACGACCGACGAAGCCCTTCTTGAGGTCGCTATATAGGGGTTCACATATAGCTGTGGTCAAAAAACATCAAATATGAGTACTGTTACCTTTTTAGTGGCAGCGAAATTCGGCTTTTTCGGGTCTCTTAGACCTCTCGACGCGTTGGATGAACTAACGTATCTCCCCAAATGTACAATAAAATGGATTTCTAACGAGAAACAATCTCGTTAGGAGTCCATTTTTTAGTACAAGCAAATGTGACAATCTAGGCAACAGTACTCATATTTGGCATTTTTTGCCCACTGCCCCTTGCGCGAAGGTCCGCAGCGGAAAGTATGGCCCGTTTCGATGCACAAAAATGGGATGGATCTTCCCTGGCAACCGCCCAGAAAGGTCCACCCCAAAGCAAGCGCTCGCTAGAACGTTCCGCCGCCGCCTCCGCCGACGCCGCCTCCTCCGCCGCCCGAGAAGCCACCGCCTCCGCCGCCGCCCGAGCTATCGGAACTCGAAGCCAGCTCACGGATGCTCTCGTGATACACATCGTTAAACGAATCGAGCGGCGAATCGATGCCGTAATGATGGTAGTACCACCAGTAGCAGGGGTAATTGTCGTAGAAACCGTCGGCCTCGCGCACCTCGGGAGGCACCGCCTCGGCAAGCTGACGCAAGACTTCCTTGGAAACGCCCAGCGCCGCACCCATCACCAGCAGCTTGTTCCACAGTACCAAATCGCCCGGGACGGCTTCCTTTAGGCGCGTGAAGTCCTCGAGCCAATGCTTGAGCGCCTTGCAGCGGGCCGCTACCTCGGCACCTTCCGGCGTAAAGCGGCGGAACGTAAGGCCCACGCCAATACCCACCAGCACAATCGGCACCGAGATAACCGCGGCGATAATGTTCGCCTGTGCGCCGTCGGTAAAGAAAATGGATCCCATGGGAACAAAGGCGATCAGAATACCAAGAACCAGGCAGAACACCATTGCGACAATGCCGTCCGAGGCAACGTACTCGCTATCGGCCAACTTGCCCTTAACGGTGTTCTGATAGTCCTCGAGCTTGTCGCCCACGGGCGTAGCGTGCTGCTTGACGTAGTGCTGCAGCTCGTCAAACGTGCGCGAGCGATCGCCGTTCTCGTCGGGCTTAGCACCGGCAAAGAAGACCTTGAGCACCATGTGGTCAATGCCCTTGGCCGACTTCCAACCCGCATCACTCACCGTCACGCGATACGTCTGCTCTTCTTTTTCACGCCCCAACAGGCCCTTCTTGGCCTTGGTCACGGTCGCCTGCTCCAGCTTGATCACACGGTCGTCGGTGAGCTTCATAAGCGTGGCGATATATGCCTGATCGGGCACCTCGTTCCAGCTCATGAGGGCCGAAAGCACGGCGGGATGGTCGGCCGAGGGCACATCGCGGAAATATTCGTCCTGGAAAAGCGGCTTGGGCTTGCGCTTGCGCAGCTTGAGCATAACGATTGTGCCGGTAAAGGCCACCGCCGCAACAACACTTAGCACGGCAAGTGCATTGGCAATCATGCGAGCGTGAGCGCGGCGGGCGTTAGCTTCGTCGGCCCATTCCTTCTCTTCGCTCAGGATCGTTGACATGCGCTCTTCGCCCGAAGCGGCAAGCTGCGGCACCCAGTCGCTGGGGAAGGCGATGCGTGCCTCGGCGAATTCGCCCTGATGCACGCAGGGAATGGTGTAGGTGACCATGGGTTCGTCCGCATCGAGCGATACGTCGCCCGTCAGCGGGCCGTGGCCCCATGCGCGGAAGTTATCGCCCTTGACGGCCGCCGTCCCGGCAGCGGCATTTGCGAAGTACACTTCCATCTCGACGTCATCGGAATCCGCGGACCAGCCGTCGCCCACAAACTTCCAGTAGAGCTCGGCGGTATCGGACCAGTTCATAACCGCACCGGTCATGGTGTAGCTCACGTAATAGATCGCACTGTCGCCGCTCTCGTGAGGGCTGAAAACCTTGATCTTTACGCCGTCACCGGTCTGTTCGACCGTATAGACGCCGGAGTCACCCTTGTTCGCGCTATCGACTTCGTTAAACGCGGCATCGTCCTCCTCGACGCTCAGCACGTCGACACCCGCCGCGCCGCCCTGCTGGTTGGTGCCCGCATTGATCTCCCAAAACACGCCGTTGATGTCGTCATCGAAATCGAACTGGCGTCCCTCGACGACGGTCAGCGATCCATCGGCCTCAACCGTGGCACTGATATAGGTTTGGGTCATGGAATAACCGTCGGCGTGTGCGGCGGCGGGCAGTAGCAGCAATGCAAGCGCGACGAGTGCGCAGACGGAAGCAAATCGCGCAAACAGGCGGCGCTGCCGACAGGTTTTGGCAACGGGGTCGTTCATGGGCACATCCTTTGTCTGTGATACCAGTAACGCCATTGTCCCACGTTTACGGGCGCACATGACGAACATCTAGGCCAGCGGAGTATCAAACGGGACGAAAGTCACGCCCGCCGCCAGCAGCTAGTCATTGGGGACGTTCTTAAATGACTAGTCATGAGGGACACTCTTTGGCATGGCCTGTGCCAACGATAGATACCACTTCACAGCTCCGTCACAGGTGTAGCGGCTTTGTGTGGGCGCGGCATGCGCTGATTGAGTCCGCGAGCAAGGGGCATAAAGCAGTTGAGCGAAAACGGTTTGCCCCTTTGCCGTTCGCTCGAGGATCATGTCCCCCTTTTCCGCGGAAACCCCGGCAGTTGCGAAGAGCTGCCGGGGTTTCTGTCGTTTGCAAGGCCGAGTCGACGTGCGGCAATCGAGACGTTAAGCCGCAGACCCGTCGCGCGCAATGCGCAGAGCCGCCAACTTGCGAGCCACGGCAACGCCTTCCCTACCGTGTCCCGCGCTATACTCGTCCGCATGGATATCAAAACACGCAACATATCAACGCCCGCCGTGGACGCGCCAACGACGCTGCCCGCCTCCGTCCCCGCCCCCGCCGTGGGCCGCTTTGCCCCGTCGCCCTCGGGCCGCATGCACTTGGGCAACGTGTTCAGCTGCCTGTGCGCATGGCTTTCGGCCCGCAGCCAGGGCGGCAGCATCGTGTTGCGTATCGAGGACCTGGACGATCGCTGCAAGCGCCCCGAGCTTGCCGCTCAACTGATTGACGACCTGGCCTGGCTGGGGCTCGAGTGGGACGAAGGCCCCTACTACCAGCACGATCGCCTGGATCTGTACGAGGACGCCCTGCGCCAGCTGCAGGACGCCGGCCTCA
>CAJMOL010000146.1 GCA_905215095.1 uncultured bacterium
TCCAGCACGCGACGACGCAGGGCGGCAGAGAGCGCGTGCGCCCACAGGCCCTCGGCCTCGGCCAGGCGCTGCGTAGCGGGAGCGTCGGAGAGCAGGCCCTCGGGCGTATAGCAAATGACACTCGAGCGCTTGACGAACTCTTCGACCGAAAGCGGGTTGGAGAACATGGCCGTGCCGCCGGTCGGCAGCGTGTGGTTGGGGCCGGCAACATAATCGCCGAGCGGCTCGGAGCTCCAAGCGCCCACAAAGATGGCGCCGGCGTTGCGAATGCCGCCGAGCAGGCCCATCGCGTCCTTGCAGTGCAGCTCAAGGTGCTCGGGCGCCACGGTGTTCACGGCCTCGACGGCGGCAGCCATGTCGGCGGCCACCACGATGGTGCCCTCATTGTCGAGCGAAGCACGCGTGATTTCGGCGCGTGGCGACTGCGCTACCAGAATGTCGATACCAGCCTCGACCTCGCGCGCAAACTGCTCGTCGCAGGTCACCAGATAGCAGGCAGCCAGCGGATCGTGCTCGGCCTGGGCCATCAGGTCGGCCGCGACCACCATGGGCTTGGCCGTGGCGTCAGCCAGCACGCAGACCTCGGAGGGACCGGCGACCATATCGATACCCACGTCACCCGAGACAATCTGTTTGGCAGCGGCGACGAAGGCGTTGCCCGGGCCGGTGATCTTGTCGACACGCGGAATGGTCTCGGTGCCGTACGCCAGCGCGGCCACGGCCTGGGCGCCGCCCACCATATAGATCTCGTCCACGCCTCCGAGCTTGGCAGCCGCAAGCGTATACGGGCTGATCAGGCCATCTTTTTGCGGCGGAGTCACCATGACCACGCGCTTGACGCCAGCCACCTTGGCGGGAATGGCGTTCATGAGCACGGTGGAGGGATACTGCGCGCGACCGCCCGGCACGTAGATGCCGGCCGCAGCAAGCGGGGTCACTTTAACGCCGAGCATTGTGCCGTCCGGGCGCGTGGTAAACCAGCTCTGCTCGACCTCGCGCTGGTGGAACTCGCGAATCTGGCGCGCGGCCTTCTCAAGTGCGGCGACAAAGGCCGGATCGAGGCCTTCGAGCGCGGCATCGATCTGCTCCTGCGGCAGACGGAAGCTCTGCAGCTCAACGCCGTCAAAACGCTGGCAGTAATCGCGCACCGCGGCATCGCCGTTGACGCGCACATTGGCCACGATATCGCGGGCGGCGTCGACGATGTTTTGCGGCAGCACGCCCTTGCGGTTGAGCTGGTTGGTAACGAGGCGCTCACCGGGAGCAAGCTTGATGGTCTTCATATCGGTATCCCCTATCGGTCGAGGTTGTGTTCGAAAAACGAGAGGCCGGGCGGCGGCGCCAATCGGCCCGCAGCCCGTACGTTGGGGCGCCCGTGCGCGCTCGCGCTATTGTGCCGAGCCCGCGACGGGCTCAAAATGCTTGTCCTTCACGGCCGCCGCCAAGCGATCTGCCAGATTGCGCACGCGCGGATCCAAGCGAGCGGCACCCGGATTGACAAAGAAGCGGGCCGTGCAGTCCATGATGCGGCCGGTGATGACCAGGTCCTTGCGCTTGCGGTAAGCGTCCTTCTTAATCAGGAAGTACTCCTGCTCGTCGCCCACGGAAGGAACGACCTTCTTGGGGGTCTTGCCAAACAGTGCCAAAACGCGCTTGGACTCACGCGAGAGCGCGGTCATGGAGCGCAGCAGCGGGGTCTTCTTGTCCAGGGCCTCGCCCGTGTAGGAGCAGAAAGCCGTGGGGATGCATAGGACATCGTCCTTGATAAAGGCGGGGCTGGTGGGATCCCAAGCGGTGTAGCCACGGGCCTCGAAGGTGGCACGCAGGCCGCCGTTGGGGAAGCTGGAGGCGTCCGGCTCGCCCTGGATGAGGTTCTTGCCCGTAAACTTGGTAATGGCGGTGCCGTCGTGGTTGGGCTCCAGGAAGCTGTCGTGCTTCTCGGAAGTAATGCCCGAAAGCGGCTGGAACCAGTGCGCGTAGTGCGTCGCGCCCTTGGAGATGGCCCAGACCTTCATGGCATGGGCAACGGCGTTGGCCACATCCAGGTCGAGCGGCTCACCGCCCTCGAGGGTTGCAGCAAGGCGCTTCCAAATGTCCTTGGGGAGGTAGTCCTTCATGACTTCCTCAGAGAACACCATGGTCCCGAAGCGGTCAGTAAGTTCGGCCATACGGAACTCCCTTCGTATCGGCACCGCGTGAGAAGCGGTGTTGATTACTAACGAACGAGTCATAGCTTAGACTCGCCGTGTTTCCGCGACATTACCGTTATGTTGCTGTCGCGAAACCAATCAATGAGGTTACCCTATCGAGGCGACGTTGCCACCCTCAACAGCCAATCAACTGCATAAATTGCAGACCTCTCCCCATGGTTTAAGGGTAGTCAATTTGGGACGGGGCTTTATTAACTGGTATTTCGCATCAGATACCATTCAATATAGCCCCATCCTACATTGACCGCCCTGTTATAGGAAATGTCGATAGCGAAGCATTTTCGATTAGTATCCCCAAATAGCGAGTGAAACTCCATCGTGGCACAGCGGTGCTGTAGAATCCTTACAACACATCACACTATTACGTATCTAGAGGAGCACGATATGCGCGTCGACGAGGTTTTTAAGCAGGCAGCATCCCAGGGCACCGCGCCCATTTCGTTTGAGATGTTCCCGCCCAAGGGCGAGCTGACCCTCGACACGGCTCGCGAAGTGGCAGGCAATCTGTGCAAGCTTTCGCCGAGCTTTGTCTCGGTCACCTGCTCGGCCGGCGGCTCGGGCAACGGTGCCACCACCGCCCCCATCGCGCATATGATTACGAGCGAATTCGACACGCCCTCGGTGGCACACCTTACCTGCGTGGGCCGCTCGCACGCCGATATCGCCGCCAAGATCGACGAGTATCGCACCGCCGGCGTTGAAAACATCCTGGCCCTGCGCGGTGATCTTCCCGCTGGCGCGACCGAGGACGACAAGCCCGCCTCGGACTACGCCTACGCCCGCGACCTCATCCCCGAGCTCGTCGACGCCGGCTTTTGCGTGGGCGCCGCAGCCTACCCCGAGGGCCACATTGCCTGTGAGGATCTCAACCTCTCGGTCGAACACCTCAAGCAAAAACAGGACGCTGGCGCGAGCTTCTTTGTAACGCAGCTCTTCTTTGATAACGAGTGCTTCTACCGTTTTCGCGAGCTTGCCGACAAGGCCGGCATCACCGTGCCCATTACCGCGGGCATCATGCCGTTTATGGGCAAGTCGCAGATTAGCCGCATGGTCTTTATGTGCGGTGCGTCGCTGCCCTCCCCCGTCATCAAGATTCTCGCCAAGTACGAGAACGACCCCGAGAGCCTGCAGGCAGCCGGTGTAGATTATGCCGCCCGTCAGCTTTGCGACCTCAAAGAGCACGGTGCCGACGGTCTGCACCTGTACACTATGAACCGTCCTGCAATCGCCGCGACCATTATGGAGCGCCTGGGGTAATGGAAAAACCGCACGTCGATACAACCGTTGTTGAAGTGCCGGCCGACCTTGCGTCGCCGGCGCTTTACCGTGTCGATGCTGCGCACCATCCCCGTGTCGACCGTGCCGAGATGCTGCGGTATCTGGGCTACGGCGGTCAGCAGATTGAGCCCGAGCTGTCGCAGCGCATTGAGCTTGTCATTGAGCGTCTGGAGCTGGATATTGAACCCCGTGGCGTGCGCCGCGTATTTGCCGTCGATGCCACGGGAGTCGATGAACAGGGCGATCCTTGCATTCGCTTGGTCGGCACCAACGTTGAGCTGCGCGGTCGCGATATCTATCGCCACCTCAAAGACGCCCGCTTTGCCGCGCTCATGGCATGCACCCTCGGCATGGACGCCGAGCGTCGTCTGCGCACCACGGGAGCCCAGCAGCCCCTGGAGGGAGCCGTGCTCGACGCCGCGTGCTCTGCCTATGTAGAAGCCGCCGTTGAGCAGATGGACCAGCAGGCCAAGGCTGCGGCCGCCGCACACGGGCTCGCCGGCAACTGGCGCTTTAGCCCCGGCTACGGCGACTGCCCGCTCTCGGCCCAGCGCTCGATCGTCAATGCGCTCAACGCCACGCGGCTCATCGGCCTGACCGTCACGCCCACCAGCCTGCTCATGCCCACCAAGAGCGTGACCGCAGTGATTGGCCTGTTCGACGGCGAGGTCCACGACGCCCAGAGCCGCCCCACCTGCAATATCTGCCGCATGCGCGAGCACTGCCGCTTCCGCGCCGCCCACACCACCTGCTATTCCAGCCACTAGGAGCCCCCGATGTTCACCCCGCTTATTACTCATAATTCGGATGGTGCCGCGCTGGCGGCGCCCGTCAATGCCGCACGCTGCAACGGCGCTGTGTACAAGCCACGCACGATCGACGACCTGCGCATTAAGGACGATCGCCTGCGCGCCGCCATCGAAGGCACGGGGCACCTGCTGTTCGACGGCGGCATGGGCACCATGCTGCAGGCGGCCGGCATGAAGGCTGGCGCCCTGCCCGAGCTGCTCAACTTTGAGGAGTCCCAGGTCATTACCGATATTCAGCGTCAGTACGTCGAGGCCGGCTGCGACGTAATCACCGCCAACACCTTTGGCGCCAACGCCCACAAGCTCGACGGTGCCGCCACCGTGGCAGACGTCTTTGCCGCGGCCGTCGCCTGTGCCCGCGAGGCCGGTGCCCACTACGTCGCCGGCGATATCGGCCCCATCGGCGCACTGCTTCGCCCCCTGGGTACCCTCAGCTTCGACGAGGCCTATGACCTCTTTGCCGAGGAAGTGCGTGCCGGCGTCGACGCGGGCGTGGACCTCTTTATTATCGAGACCATGACCGACCTGGCCGAGATCAAGGCGGCCGTCCTCGCCTGCCGCGAAAACTCCGACCTGCCCGTCTTTGCCACCATGAC
>CAJMOL010000147.1 GCA_905215095.1 uncultured bacterium
CCAATATCGTGCATTATTTTTAGGTAGTCTTTTTGAGACGGTGCATTTTTAGCTACCGAAATAAGTTAACTTTGCCGGGCTCGGCGGGCGGCGCGGCGGGCGCGGGCTTCTTGGATTTCCTCCAAGTGACTTATGATCTCGGAGGCGCTCTCCTCGATTGCCTTGCCGTCGGTGCGCACCACAAAGCAACCCAGACGTTTCATGAGGGCACGAGCCTCCTCGAGCTCGCCGCGCACGCTCTCGGGCTCGGCATAGGAGCCGGCAACGGCACGAGCGTAGTCATCGCCCAAGCGGCTATCGCGAATTTCGGAAATCACATCAACGGTCGAAATCAGGCCGAACAGGCGCATCGGGTCGACCTCGTAAATCGACTTCGGCGGCTCAATACCATGTGCCAGCGGAACATTGGCGACTTTATAGCCCTGATAGGCCAAATACATCGAAAGGGGCGTCTTGGAAGTGCGCGATACGCCCAGCAGCACGATATCGGCACCCGACAGATCGTCGCAACCGCGCCCGTCATCGTGCTCAACGAAATACTCCATAGCCTCGATGCGATGGAAATAGCGATCGTCGGTCTTATGAATCACGCCCGCAACGCCCTTGGGCGCAACGCCGATAAGCGACGAAAGCACGGCGAGTGTCGGGCCGATCAAGTCGACCGAGCGGATATGCAGCATGCCCAGGTAGTCGAGCACGCGAGCGCGCAGCGCCGGGTCGACGATGGTGTGGAACACAGCGATATCGCGATGGCCGGCATCGACGCGCGGTTCCACAAACGACTTGACCTGCTCCACCGAGGTCACCTTAGGCAAGCGCAAAACACGAAAAGCCCCTTCATCAAATTGCCCGGACGCCGCAAGCACCACCTCACAAGCGGTATCGCCGAGCGAGTCGGAGATAACGATAACGGTGGGACGAGCGGTGACCGGGCAATCCATGCGGGGCTCCTTTTGCGCTTATGCGCAGGCTAGCTTACTTTTTGCGGGCAAGCTCACCGATGTTGGCGATGCCGGAGAACACGGCCTCGAAGCGGTTGAGCAGCTTAAGGCGATTATCGCGGAGCTGCTCGTCCTTGTCCATGACCATGACCTCATCGAAGAAACGGTCGATGGGCGCGCGCAGGGCGGCGAGGGCGGCAAATGCGGCCGGGTAGTCCTCGGCAGCAAGGGCAGCATCGACAGCAGTCTGAGCAGCCTCGGAAGCATCGGCAAGCGCGAGCTCGGCCTCGCCCATCAGGCTGCGGTCGTACTCCGCGCCCAGCTCGGGCTTGGAGATATGCGCGGCACGGGCATAGGCCGTAGCCAGGTTGTCAAAGGTCTCGGCATCGTTCTTGCGGGCCTCGTCGAGGGCGGCGCAGCGGGCAAAGAAGACCGACGGCGCGATGATGTGCACCGCGGAGACGGCGGCAACGGTATCGGCCGGAATCTTCTCATCGCGGGCCATGCTCACCAGACGGCCGTGGAAGAAGTCACGAACCTGCCGGGCGACCTCGGTGGCGTCGAACTCAATGCCCTGCTCGCTATAGAGCTCGAGGGCGAAGTCGATGAGCGATGTGGGGTCGATCGGCAGACGGTCGCGCAGGATGTTGATGATGCCGATAGCGGCACGACGCAGCGCGTAGGGGTCCGAAGAGCCGGTCGGAGGCTCTCCGATGGCAAAGATACCGGCGATGGTATCGAGCTTGTCGGCGCAGGCCACGATGCAGCCAGCGGTGCCCTCGGGCAACTCGTCACCGGCAAAGCGGGGGCGATAGTGATCGCGGATGGCATGGGCGACCTCGTCGTTCTCCCCCATCGCGGTGGCGTAGTAACCGCCCATCACGCCCTGCTGGCTCGTGAACTCGACGACGGCGTTGGATACCAAGTCGGCCTTGCACAGGTGCGCGGCACGGCCGGCGTCGGCTGCCAGGTGAGCACCCAGGTGTGCCTCGCGGGCAATCGCAAGCGCAAGCTGCTCAATGCGCTCGGACTTGGCAAGCACGCTGCCGAGCTTCTCCTGGAAGGCGACCTTGGCCAGACGCTCGCGGAACTCGTCGAGGGAGATCTTCAGGTCCTCCTCGTAGAAGAACTTGGCGTCGTCCAGACGGGCACGCACGACGCGCTCGTTGCCGTCGATCACGCGCTCGGCGTTCTCGGGCTTGCTGTTGGAGACGACCACGAACTCACGCGTCAGTTTGCCTTCGCCGTCATAGATCGGGAAGTAGCGCTGATTGGTGAGCATGGACTCGCAGATGATCTCGTGCGGGACCTTGAGGAACTCCTCATCGAAGGTACCGACGAGCACCGTCGGCCACTCGCAGAGGTTAATGACCTCCTCAAAGACCTTCTTGGGCGTATCGACGTGGCAGCCGGGGCGTGCAGCCTCGACCTCGGCGATACCGGCAAGGATGGCCTCGCGACGACGCTCGGCAGAAAGCACGCCGGCGTCCTCGAGCACCTGCTCATAAACAGCGGGGCTGGCAACAACATGGTCGCCAGGGCCAAGTACGCGATGACCGCGCGTGGTGTTGCCGCTCGTCACGTCGGCAAACGACACGGGCACAACGTCCTCGCCCAGAAGGCAGCAGATCCAACGGACCGGACGAACAAAGGTCGCGTGCTCGTGGCCCCAGCGCTGAGAGCGGTAGTTGGGCCACTGCAGGCCGGCGATGGTCTTCTCGCACAGAGCGGTCAAAATCGGCGTAGCCGGTGCGGAGGGAATGTTCTTCTCGGCGAACACATACTCGCGACCGTCAGTGTCCTCGCGACGGACCAGGTCCTCGGCAGCCACACCGCACTTGCGGGCAAAGCCCTGGGCGGCCTTGGTGGCGTTACCGTCAGCGTCGAACGCGATGTTTGCCGCGGGGCCGCGCTTGACCTCGTGGACCTCGTCGGTCGCAGTGGCGACATTGGCCACGAGCGCAGCCAGGCGACGCGGGCTCGAAATCACACGGACCTCGCCGTGGGCCAGGCCGGCATCGTCCAAACCCTTGGCAATCATGGTGCCAAGCTGCTTGACGGCATTGTTCAGCGGTGCAGAGGGCATTTCCTCCGTACCGATCTCAAACAGGAAATCCTTAGCGTCTGCCATGGCTTACGCCACCTCGCCTTCCTGATCGGCATTCTCGTTGACTCCAGCGACCTCGGCCATGTAGGCCTCGCAGCACGCCTTGGCGACGGCGCGGACGCGCAGGATGTAGTTGGCGCGCTCGACCGCGGACAGGGCGCCACGGGCGTCGAGCAGGTTGAAGGCGTGGCTGCACTTCATGACGCAGTCATATGCCGGCAGCGGCAGCTTGCGCTCCAGACAGGAATGGCACTCGGCCTCGTAGTCGTCAAACTTCTGACGCATCATCTCGACGTTGGCGACCTCAAAGTTGTAGGCGCTAAACTCGCGCTCGTTCTCCAAGAACACGTCGCCGTAGGTCATGGGCGTGCCGTCGGGCAGATAGCTCCACACCAGGTCGTAGACGGAGTTGACGCCCTGGGCGTACATGGCGATGCGCTCCAGACCGTAGGTGATCTCGACGGGCACGGGGTCGACCTCGATGCCGCCCACCTGCTGGAAGTACGTAAACTGCGTGACCTCCATGCCGTTGAGCCAGACCTCCCAGCCAAGGCCCCAGGCGCCGAGCGTCGGGCTCTCCCAGTCGTCCTCGACAAAGCGGACGTCATGGTCGTTGGGGTCCAGGCCAATGGCGGCCAGCGAACCCAGGTAAAGCTCCTGGGCGTTGACCGGCGAGGGCTTGATGAGCACCTGGAACTGATAGTAGTGCTGCATGCGGTTGGGGTTCTCGCCGTAGCGGCCGTCGGCGGGACGGCGGCAGGGCTGCGCATAGCAGGTGCGCCACTCGGCGGGACCAAGCGAGCGCAGCGTGGTCGCGGTATGGAAGGTACCGGCACCGACCTCGGAGTCATAGGGCTGCATAATGACGCAGCCCTGCTCGCCCCAGTACTGCTGGAGGCGCAGGATGATGTCTTGGAAGGAAAGCGATGAAGCGTTCATGCCTCTAATATCCCCTCGTCGAAACGATTACACGGTTAGGTACTGTACTATAGCGGTTTTTAATCGATAGCGCCGATACGGTTGAGCGGCCAGTAGCGCACAAGCGCAACGGCGATCAAGTCGGAGCGGTCGACCGGACCAAAGTAGCGGGAGTCAGCAGAGTTCTCGCGGTTGTCGCCCATCACCCACACACAGTCGTCAGGGACGGTGTAGGGATAGCTCACCTGAGCGCCGGGGGCTTGGACCGAAAGCGGCCAGCTCATGCCAGTCGTATAGTCCTCATCGAGCGCCTGGCCGTCAACGACGACCTTGCCGTCCTGCAGATCGACCGTCTGACCGGCCGTGGCGATGACGCGCTTTACCAGCACGTCATGCTCGGACGTGGCATCGGGGTTGTGGAACACCACGATATCGCCCTGTTTGACAGGCTGGCCGAGCTCAAGGCTCACCTTTTGCGCCAGGATCTGGTCTCCGATCTCGATCGTGGACTCCATGGAACCGGTAGGCACCACAAAGGGTTCGACCACAAACGAGCGAATCACGAAGGTGGCGATGAGTGCAATCGCAACGATTACGATCCACTCAAAGGCGCCCCTCAGGGCAGAATGCTGCGATGGAACCATTCTCACTCCTCGCTCTGCGAATACGAAGCGTCCAGGATCTCCTGCGCGTACGCGCGCTCCTCGGGCGTGAGCCGCGCCGTCTCGATAAGATCGGGACGCCAACGACAGGTACGCTCGATGGCGTTTTTGCGACGCCAGGCATCGACCTTGGCGTGGTCGCCGCTTACGAGCACTGGAGGCACGCCCTCGCCATTAAACTCGGCGGGGCGGGTGTACTCCGCGTACT
>CAJMOL010000148.1 GCA_905215095.1 uncultured bacterium
TAATGTGGCCTTCGTCTTGCATGGGACTGTAGAGCAGCAAACGTAACGCCCGCCCGCCTCCGACCGACGGTCGAGTGGACTACTTTGCGGCGCCGGGGATGCCGTGGGAGGTTTTGGCGGTTTTGGCTCCGTTTACGATGGCGGTTTCCAGGGCCCTTACGGCGAGCATGCCCAGTAGGTCTAGGGGAACGGCGGCGCTTGCCTGGGCGCCCAGTTTGCCGCTGGCGAGGGTGTAGATGGTGTCGCCGTCGTTGGTGGTGTGCGTGGGGCGGATGGCGTGGGCATAGGCGTCTGCGGCCATCTGGGAGACCTTGGTGGCCTGGGCCTTGGTGAGCTCAACGTTGGTGACGATGCAGCTGATGGTGGTGTTGGTGCGGTCGAGCGGCATCTGCATAGAGCCGGCGGCGGCAAAGGCGGCGAGCTCCATGTCAACGATCTGGTCGCTATCTGCTGCGGCACGCATGCCGGCGACCCACTCGCCGGTGAAGGGGTCGATGACATTGCCGCAGGCGTTGACGGAGACCACGGCGCCCACCTTTACGGGGCCGAGTGCCACGGCGGCAGCGCCAAGGCCGGCCTTCATGCAGGTGGCGGGGCCCATGAGCTTGCCCACGGTGGCTCCGGTGCCGGCACCTACATTGCCCTGCTCGAGCGTGGTAGGAGTGTTGTCGAGCGCCTCACGCACGGCGGAGATGCCAGCCTCAATGTCGGGGCGTACGGTGGGGTCGCCAAAGGCGAGGTCGAAGATGCAGCTGGAGCACACGATAGGCACCTGCGTGGGGCCGACGGGAAGGCCGATGCCGCGGCTCTCGAGCTCGCGGGCGACGCCGCTTGCGGCCTCCAGACCAAAGGCCGATCCACCCGAAAGGCAGACGGCGTGGACCTTGTCCACGGTGTTCTCGGGACGCAGTAGGTCGGTCTCGCGCGATGCCGGGGCACCGCCGCGAACGTCAACACCGCCGGTAGCGCCCTCGGGTGCCACGATTACGGTGCAACCGGTGCCGGCCTCCTCGTCCGTATAGTTGCCATAGCAAAAGCCATCGACATCGCAGACGTCAATGGCCTCGAGCAGTGTATCCATGTTTAACTCCTATCGGTTTTCCGCCGGGCCTTATGCCCGGTCGGGATCCGTACGGTACGCCAAAATTGTAGGCGCCGGGGGATACCCAGCGCCAGATGCAATTACGAGAGTTTTTGAATCGCGCGCGCGACGCGGGCGATGGGTAGGCCCACCACGTTATAGAAGTCGCCCGAAATATCGTGCACGAGCATGCGTCCTCCTGTGCCCTGAATGCCGTAGGCGCCGGCCTTGTCCATGGGCTCACCCGAGGCGACGTAGTGCTCGATCTGCTCGTCGGTGAGCTCGTAGAACGTCACGTCGGTCACATCGACAAAGGACAGGCTTTCGGCGGCATGCGGGGCGGCCGTATCGCCTGCCTTAACGATGCAGACGCCGGTTGCGACCTGGTGCGTGCGCCCCGAGAGCTCGTGGAGCATGGTGCGGGCTTCGTCCTCGTTTGCCGGCTTACCCAAAATCTTGTCATCGAAGGTGACGATGGTGTCGGCCGCGATGGTCAGCTCATTGGGCTCGGCGTGCTCGGCGGCAACGGCGGCAGCCTTGGCGCGTGCTAAGCGCTCGACAAGCGTAAGCGGGGTCTCGTCATCAAAAGGAGTCTCGTCGATGTCAGCGGGAATGACGCGGATGTCGTAGCCCGCTTCGCGCATCAACTCGATGCGGCGCGGTGATTGCGAAGCCAAAATCATAGCTGAATGCCCTCGGCAACCTTCTCGACAGCCTTGTCGCCGGCGAGCGTACGCAGCAGCTCAAGCGCAAAGGGGAGCGACTGGGCCATGCCGCTGGCAGTGATGATGTTGCCGTCGTGTGTGACCTTGTCGCCGGTATAGGCGCCCTCGGGGAAACTCTTCTCAAAGCCGGGGAAGCACGTGGCGTGGCGTCCCTCGAGCAGGTCAAGCTCGCCCAGGATAAACGGGGCGGCGCAGATGGCGGCGACGTGCTTGGTTGCGGCGAACTCGCAGACCACGTCGCAGACGCGCTGATCTGCGCGCAGGTTGGTGGCACCGGGCAGGCCGCCGGGCAGCACGACGCAGTCGTACTCGTCAAAGTTGATCTCATCAAAGAGCGCATCGCAGGTCACGGGGATCTGCAGCGAGCTTACGACCTCGCGCGTGGGCATGATCGAGACGAGCGTGGCACGCACACCGCCGCGACGCATGACATCGACCATGGTCAGGCATTCAATCGTTTCAAAGCCATCGGCGGCAAGAACGGCAACGCTGGGCATAAGGGTTCCTTTCAAAAAGCGGCATACAATTAGCCGTCTTATACCCCGAAGACATACGCTTGCCACGCTCCATTCCCCAATGATTTTGATCCTCGCCCCAGAAAATCATGCAGGGTGGATGGGTGTTGCGCACTAGGAGGGGCTTGCGGTGCGGCGATAAAATCTCGGCATCCGTCATCTTTCGCAACATGAGGAGCTGATTTGCGATGATAGGCCTTAGTGTATTCGATCTTCTCGTTTTGCTCGTTGTATTTGGCGGCGTCGCGGCTGTCGCCTTTGCTGTTATCTTGAACAAGGAATCGTCGAATAAACCTCAGCCTCCGCAGTCCAATCCGTACCAGCAAATGCCTCCCGTGCAGCAGGTCCCGCCGGCACAGCAGGTGTCAACCATGGTCGATGATGCTCAGCCAGTTGAGTCCGCTCATTTTTGCCCACAGTGTGGCTCAATGTTGGAGGCAAACGCATCCTTCTGCCAAAACTGCGGAGCTCCCGTCAACCATCAGTGATTTTTCTGGGACGGGGATTAAATAATCATTCGATACTCGATGATGTTTAATCCCCGTCCCATTTTCATCATGCGTTACCGACTTTTTCCTCGCCGGGAATTGTTGCGCAACAGATTTTGCTTTTTCGGGCTTAGCGTAGTCTCAGATCATATTCACCTCTCGACCGAAAGGGGCAACCATGCCAAATACGAGAAAAATGAAATGGGGGATGCTCCTTACGGCCGGCCTTGCACTGGCTGCCAGTCTTGTCGTGGCGCCGCTCGGTGCCTACGCTGGCGACGTTCCGACGCCCGAGCTCAAGGATACGTATGAGCTTGAGAATTCGATATATGTTGGTCGCTCGCCTTCTGGAAGGTATGTGCTGTACGGGGATGCATCTGAAGAAAAGTTCTATTTACTAGATACCGAGGATTGGTCTCGCACCATAGTGGATATTGATTCCGAGAGTGATGACTATAAAAACGCATACTGCTTTTCAGCCGACGAGGGAACCTTTTATTGCTTCAATAGAGTGAACGACTCCGTAGCTGTGTACAATTTATCCAAGGATGAATCGGAGGAATATCCACTGGGTGCTGCTGTTCCATCTGACATTCTTGAGTACAGCAGGGGCGGCGATGTCAGGCTTCAGATATCCAAGGACAATAAGTCGCTATTTGTAACATCCCTAGTAAACGACACGCCTTCAAATGATTATTACGCTGTTTTTAGCGTTGTTGATTTCAGAAACGGTAATACAACGGCCAAATATGAATACACACCATCTGATGACTATTATCTGGATGAGACGGCTTGGATTTCAACTGATGGCAAGTACGGTTACGTCGTGCAAAACTACTGCGGAGATGACTACGATTCGCATTCGTCTTATGACGTGGTGACGATCGACCTGAATTCTAAGAAGACTGTTAACTCGTCTGAATTTGACAAATCGGGCTATAGGGTTGTCGTTAACGACAACGGCGCTGCCATTGGCACGAGCTGTTATGTCTCCAAAGAGGGCGACGCAACCTGCACCTATTACAGCAACCTGGAGTATAGCTCGATTAATCAGGATGGTTCGCTGGTCCTCGGCCTGTATAACGGAGACTGCCACGGGCTCGGCTCTAGCTCTTCTGAACTTGAAAGTCTTGAAATGATTGTCGTCGATAACAAGACGGGCGAAACGCAGTGGAGAGCCAAGTACCCCAACGAAATTTCGCTTTATTACAGGGATGATTTCGGTGCCCTTTCAGATAACGGCAGATTTGCATTGGTTAACGGCAGAGACGACAACGACAATAATCTGCTGTATTTGATTGATACAAAAACGGGTGCGCACTCTCAGCTCAATTTGAGGGGATCACTGGAATACGATCGCGTGGGTGAAGACGACTACTGGGGGTCTGCGTGGTTCTCGAAGGACTGCTCGTTGATTTATGCCGTTCAAGATAATAAGGATGACGGTTTTAGAATCGATGTCTACAAGAGCGGTATCTCCCAGCAATCCCTTTCGTCTGATTCGCAAAAGGAAGACAGCTCATCCTCCTTCAATCCCATTCTCATCGTCGTTATTGTTGCGACTCTCATCGCGGCGGGCGTGGGCGGCTTCTTTGTCATTCGCATGCGCAAACACTCTAAGGCATATGCGGCGGTTGCGAATAACACCGCATATACAGCGCCTCAGCAGACGATGCCGCAGAATTTCGTCGGACAGCAGGCTCAGGCCCAGCCGCAGCAGGCTCCTGCGCCCTCGGATGCACCGAGGTTCTGCAGTTCGTGTGGAAGCCCGCTTACGCCCGATTCTCAATTCTGCCCGCATTGTGGCGCACCGGTAAAGCACTAAGCGCATGCCGGTAGAGCGATTAAAACAAAATCGCGACATGTTGATGGTCGCGGGCATCTTGGCGGTGCTCGCGACCATCGCGGATATGTTTCGCGATACCGTGGGATTCTCTTGCAACCCTATCTACTTGGTCCATGTCTTGGGACACATGGCCTTTTTCTGCGCAGCGTTTATGCTTGGCGACT
>CAJMOL010000149.1 GCA_905215095.1 uncultured bacterium
ATGTGTATCTGGCGCTGGATCAAGATCTGGACATCATTCCGGTGATCAACAAGATCGACCTTCCCTCGGCTCACCCCGACGAGGTTAAGACCGAGATCGAAGACGACCTGGCCATTCCCGCCGACGATGCCGTGTGCGTGTCGGGCAAGACCGGCGAGGGTATCCACGATCTGCTGGAGTCCATCGTCTTTTTGATCTCGCCTCCCAAGGGCGATGCAAATGGCCCTCTCAAGGCACTGATTCTGGATTCGTACTTCGATGAGTACCGCGGCGTCGTCGCCACGGTGCGCGTCTTTGACGGTTCCATCAAAAAGGGCGATACCCTGCGCATGATGCAGGCCAAGGGCGACTTCTTGGTCGACGGCGTGGGCGTCAAGCGCCCTGCCGAGACGCCGGTCGATGCTCTGACCGTCGGCGAGGTTGGCTATGTGGTCACGGGTCTGAAGGACCCCGAGGCCGTGCGCGTGGGCGATACCCTTACGTGGGCTTCGAACCCCTGCCCCGAGCCGCTGCCGGGCTACCGCGAGGCCAAGCCCATGGTCTACACGGGCCTGTTCCCCATCGACAACAAGGACTATGAGAACCTGCGCGACGCGCTCGATAAGCTGCACGTCAACGATCCGTCGTTGGTGTGGGAGCCCGAGACGTCCGTGGCGCTCGGCTTTGGCTTCCGCGTGGGCTTCCTGGGCCTGCTGCACATGGAGGTCGTCAAGGAGCGCCTGGAGCGCGAGTTCAATCTGGATCTGATCGCCACGAGTCCCTCGGTCGACTACCACGTGTACAAGACTGACGGCGAGATGATCGATGTCCGCAGCCCGCAGGATCTGCCCGAGGCCACGCGCATCGAGCGTATCGAAGAGCCCTACCTCAAGGCAAAGATCATCTGCCCGCCCGAGTATACGGGTGCCGTCATGCAGCTCGCTATCGAGCACCGTGGCGTCACGACCGATATGATCCACCTGACGAGCAAATCGGTCGAGATGCGCTTTGATATGCCGCTCGCCGAGCTCATCTTGGACTTCTTCGATCAGCTCAAGAGCCGCACCAAGGGTTACGCCTCGCTCGACTACGAGTTCAACGAATATCGCCCCTCCGAGCTCGTCAAGCTCGACATCCTGCTTTCGGGCGACGAGGTGGACGCGCTGTCGTTTATCGTGCACAAGGATAAGGCTTATGGCCTGGCCCGCGGCCTGTGCGACAAGCTCAAGGAGATCATCCCGCGACAGCTGTTCGAGGTGCCTATCCAGGGCGCCATCGGCAACAAGATCATCGCCCGCTCCACCGTTAAGGCACGTCGTAAGGACGTGCTGGCCAAGTGTTACGGCGGCGATATCTCGCGAAAGCGCAAGCTGCTCGAGAAGCAAAAAGAGGGCAAGAAGCGCATGAAGGCCATCGGCTCGGTCGAGGTCCCGCAGGAGGCGTTTATGGCGATTCTCAAGGTGGACGAGTAGGTCTATGGCGCTTTCCGAATATAGTCGGCGGCTGCTGGGCGCCTATGCCGAGCAGCCGTTCCTTATGGCTCCCATGGCGGGCGTAACCGACCCCGCCTATCGCATCATGTGTCGCCGTCGCGGTGCCCATCTTGCCTATAGCGAGATGGTGAGCGTGGCGGGCCTTGCCTATGCCAGCAACAAGACGTGGCGCCTGGTGTTGCCGGCTGTCGAGGAGCAGCAGATTTGCGTGCAGCTCTTTGGTTCTAAGCCCGATCAGTTTGCGAGTGCCGTCGCTGCCGTCGAGGAACGCGTGGGCGATCGTCTGTCGCTCATCGATATCAATATGGCCTGTCCGGCTCGCAAGGTCGTAACCAAGGGCGAGGGCTCGGCGCTCATGCGCACGCCCGACCTGGCCGAGAAGATTGTTGAGGCAGCGGTGGGCGCGGCGCATGTTCCCGTGACCGTGAAGATCCGCAAGGGTTTTTATGCCGAGGACCGCAACGCCGCAACGTTTGCCCAGATGCTCGAAGGGGCGGGCGCCTCTGCAGTTGCCGTGCACGGTCGTTGTGCCACGCAACTTTATACGGGCCAGGCCGATTGGTCTGTCGTCGATGAGGTTGCCGACGCCGTCGAGATTCCCGTGATTGGCTCGGGCGATGTGTTCTCGGCCGAGGACGCTGCTGAGCATCTGCAAAGCTCGGGTGCCAGCGCGGTGTTTATCGCGCGCGGAATCTACGGCAATCCGTGGGTGTTCGGCGATGCCCGAGCCCTTGCACTCGATGGCACGCCGGTTCCTTCTCGCTCCTCGGTCGAGCGCCTGGAGGCTTTGCGTGAGCACCTGACGTTGACGCACGAGCTTCTGCCGCTTATGTCGCGCGCCCGTACGTATGCAAGCTGGTACTTAAAGGGCATGCCTCATGCTGCCGCTTGGCGCGCTCGGGTGGTGCGCTGCTCCACGTACGAGGAGTTTATGGCGCTGGTCGATGATATCGAGTGCGACGTGGTGGCCTGCGAGGCCGCGCTTGCCGCCGGTGAGTCGGTGCCCGCTCATCCGCTGGAGGCTTAAGGGTGGCCGTTACCGCGCTGTATGTGCACGTGCCGTTTTGCGCTCAAAAATGCCGCTATTGCGACTTTGACTCGCGCAGTTTCGCTCCGTGCGACCTGAGCGCTGCGCTCGATGCCTATTTTGAGCAGCTGTACGCACGCCTCGATGCCTTTGGAGACGCCGGGGCGCTTGCGCAGGTCCGCACCGTCTATGTTGGCGGCGGCACGCCGTCGCTGGCAGGGGAGCGCCTGGTGGAGCTGGCGCGGCGTATTCGTGCGTGGTGCGCCCCCGTTGAGTTTACCTGCGAGGCTAATCCTGAGTCGTTGACTTCGCAGCTCACCGCGGCGCTTGCCGGGGTGGGCGTCACGCGCATTTCTCTGGGAGTCCAAACCCTCGACAACGACGAGCTTGCTGCGATTGGCCGTATTCACGATGCCGATCGGGCGCTCGCTGCCATCGCGACGGTCAAGAACGCTGGGCTTGACGTGTCGTGCGATCTTATGTGTGGGCTTCCCGGACAGACCGCAGCGAGTTGGAAGAGCACGCTCGATGGCGTGCTGACGGCGGCTCCGCATCATGTGTCGGTTTACCCGCTCACGCTCGAGGAGGGGACGCCCCTCTATCGCATGGCGTGCCGCGATGAGTCGCTCGAGCCCGATGAGGATTTCCAAGCCGCATGCATGGACGTTGCGCGCGAGCGGCTGAGTTCGGCGGGCTACCATCCGTATGAGGTGGCGAGCTACGCGCTCGATGGGCATGAATGCGCCCACAACATTGCCTATTGGACCGGACAGGGCTATTTGGGTTTGGGTCGTTCTGCCGCCGGTATGCTCGACGCCGAGGATTTCGATCGCTTGGCCGGGCTGTTTCCCGACGTGCTTGCTCGCGGCGATGCGTATCGCGTGCGCTTGGTGCAACGCGACGATGCCGCGACGACCTTTGATGCCGAGTATCTGTCGCAGCGCGAGGCGGTGGCCGAGGATTTGATGCTCGCCTGCCGCATGACACGTGGCATTGGGTCCGAACTGTTGGTTCAATCGGCAAGCGTGATTGCTGCAGACGAGCTGGCGGCGGCCTGCGACCGTGCGGTCGAGTTGGGCCTTGCCACCTGGGTGCCCGATCATATTGAAGGACATGCGGGGCGCGTCACCTCGAAAGACGTTATCGCAGGTCGCGTCCGTGCTCGTTTAGCGCCCACTCACTTGGGCTGGCTCGATGGAAATGTGCTGTTCGAGCTGTTTTGGGGTCTAGCCTAGGCCGCTCGGGTAGAATTACCGCAATATATACGCTGCTGTGAGCAGGAGGTTGCCGCGCATGGCGACGATGAACGAAAAAGATTACTACGAGATTTTGGGTGTCTCCAAGGACGCCACCTCGCGTGATATACAGAAAGCCTTCCAGCAAAAGGCCCGCAAGCTCCATCCGGACGTCAACAAAGAACCGGATGCCGAGGAAAAGTTCAAAGAGGTTTCCGAGGCCTATGCTGTGCTTTCGGACGAGCAGAAGCGTGCGCGCTACGACGCCATGCGCTCGGGCAATCCCTTTGCCGGCGCTCCCACGGCTTCGCCCTATGGCGGCGGTTACGCCGGCAGCGCGGGCTACGGCAATCCCTTTGAGGGCGGCTTTCCCTTTGGTGGCGCCTGGGGTCAGCCGCGTCGCGGGCAGGCTGCCTATAATCCCGAGAACGGCGCCAACGTGGTCGTCGATATTAAGCTCGACGCCAAGGAGGCCAAGGGCGGTGCCCGCAAGACCGTCCGCTATACGCGCTTCGATACCTGTGGTCACTGCGGCGGTTCGGGCTCTGTTTCGTCCGAGCATGCACATACCTGTCCGAGCTGCGGCGGTCGCGGCCACATCGATGTCGACCTGTCCTTTCTGTTTGGTGCCGGCACGTTCCAGTCTGTCTGCCCTGAGTGCGGTGGCTCCGGTAAGGTCGTCGCCGACCCCTGTCCCGATTGCGGCGGCAGCGGGCGAACCCGTGTGACCTCCGAGCAGACGATTGAGTTTCCCGCCGGCACGCACGATGGCGACGAGGTCCGTATTGGCGGCATGGGTCACGCCGGCACCAACGGCGCCTCTGGCGGTGATCTGGTCGGTCGGGCCCATGTTGAGGCCGAGCGCCTGGAAGGCAAGGCCCGTACCGGTTTTTACCTGATGGGCATCGTGGCGCCGTTTTTGGTGCTATCGGCCATCTCGGGCGTGTTCTCGGCCTTTGCCGTGATGTGCTTTATTCCGTTTGCCATGGGCCTGTTCATGGTGCTCTCGGACGGCGTGCTGCACCGCA
>CAJMOL010000150.1 GCA_905215095.1 uncultured bacterium
CACGCAAAGGAAAGCACTTAATGTGCTTTCCGTCTTGCGCAGGACTGTAGAGCAGGAAAGTTCATATGCGCCGCCCGGCTCCCGCCGCTCTCGGGGGCATCTCTCAAGCAAAAACTGTCGTTGGGTAAAGTCCGAGGTCAGTGGCGTTTTATACCGAGAAATCCAAAAAAGTTGAAAATTCATTACAAATTTGCGTTGACTTTAGGTAACTAAAGTTTCATACTCCTTTTCAACCACTGGGGGATGTGAACACGCACGGATCGTTCACATCATGATTGAAGAGGATTTCTCAGACATGTTCACGCATCAGCTAAACATTATCAGCGTAGTAATTATCTGATGCGGGTTAGCACATACAGCTAGCCCGTACGATAACGGGCGGCTGATGAAGATGAGGGCCGTCGAGCGCAACCGACGGCCCTCATTTTTTATGTCTGAGTAGTTCTTTTTAGAGGAGGAAATGTAATGAACGGAGTTTTGCTCATGGTTGTGGCCGCGGCGGTGCTCGCCTGCGGCTATCTGGGCTATGGCCGATGGCTGGCCAACAAGTGGGGCGTTGACAAAGAGGCCCTCACGCCGGCCAAGCGCATGAAGGACGGCAAGAGCTTCTCGCCTGTCTCCGCCTTCACCGCGTTCTCGCACCAGTTCAGCTCGATCTGCGGTGCCGGTCCTGTCACGGGTACGATCGTCGCCATGGCCTTTGGCTGGCTGCCTGTCGTGCTCTGGGTCCTCGTCGGCGGCATCTTCTTTGGCGCCGTCCACGACTTTGGTGCCCTGTACGCCTCGATGAAGAACAACGGCAAGTCGCTCGCTCAGCTCATCGAGAAGTACATCGGCAAGACCGGCCGTCGCCTGTTCCTGCTGTTCTGCTGGCTGTTCTGCATCATCGTCATCGCCGCCTTCACCGACATGGTCTGCAAGACGTTCATGTTCACCCCGGCCGTTGACGCTTCTGGTGCTGATACCGGTGCCATCGACTTCACCAAGTCCTATGCCGCCGGCTGCGCTGGTACCATCTCCATCCTGTTCACTTTCGTCGCTATCGCCTTTGGTTGGGCCCAGAAGAAGTTCAACCTCACCGGCGCTGCCGAGTTCGTCACCGGCGTGGTCCTCATGGTTCTCATGTTCGCCGTCGGTATGCAGTTCCCGGTCTACCTGGATAAGTTCCAGTGGTTCGCCGTCGTCATGGTCTACCTGGTCTTCGCTGGCGCTATGCCCATCCAGATGCTCAAGACCCCGCGTGACTACCTCACTTCCATCATGATGATCGTCATGATCGCCTGCGCTGTCCTCGGCATCGTCGTCCTGGGTGTTCACGGCCAGGCTACGATGACCGCTCCGGTCTTCACTGGCTTCTCTGGTGCCTCCGGCATGATGTTCCCGGTCCTGTTCGTTTCCGTTGCTTGCGGCGCTCTCTCCGGTTTCCACAGCCTCGTTTCTTCCGGTACTTCCTCTAAGCAGGTCGAGAAGGAGCAGGACGCCGTCAAGGTCGGTTACGGCGCTATGGTCGTCGAGTCCTTCGTTGGCATCCTCGCCATCATCGTCGCCGGCATCATGTTCTCCGACATGAACACCGCCGGTACCGGCGCCCTCAACGCCGGTGTCGCTTCCACCCCGTTCCAGATCTTCGCCGCTGGCATCTCCCGCGGTATGCAGGCCTTCGGTGTTGACGGCACGCTCGCAACCGTCTTCATGACCATGAACGTCTCCGCTCTGGCCCTGACCTCGCTCGACGCCGTCGCCCGCATCGCCCGCACTTCGTTCTCCGAGTTCTTTGCCCAGACCAACGACGCCCTGGCCATCGAGTCCAAGGCCGGCTACATGAAGGTCCTCGGCAACCCCTGGTTCGCCACGGTCGTCACCCTGCTTCCCGGTCTCGCCCTCGCTTTTGGTGGCTATGCCAACATCTGGCCGCTCTTTGGTGCTTCCAACCAGCTGCTCGGCGGTATGACCATGATCACCCTCGCCGTGTTCTGCAAGTGCACCGGCCGCAAGGGCTGGATGCTCTACGTGCCTGTCGCCTTCCTGCTCTGCTGCACCTTCACCTCGCTGGTCCAGAGCGCCATGGGCTGCATGACCGCTGTCCAGGCTTACGGCTTCTTCGGTACCATCCCGGCCACCGCTACCACGGCTGCCGTCTCCGTCGCCGCCACCAAGGGCCTGCAGCTCGTCTTCGCCGTCCTGCTGATGGTCCTGGGCCTCATCGTTGCCGTCAACTGCCTCAAGGAGTTCTTCGGCAAGGAGGCCGGCTCCATGCCCGACGAGGAGCCCGAGTGGTCCGAGATGGGCAAGGCCGAGTATGGTCGCGCCGCTGCCGCTGAGGCTCCTGCCGACGCTGAGGCCGCCAAGGCCTAGCCGATCGGACGGATTGAATCCTCCATCTCTATGACTCGGAAAGACCGGGTCCGCAACAATGCGGACTCGGTCTTTTTCTTGCGAGAACGGGTGATGCAAGGGCGTCCTCGCAGATGTTTTGCGTGTATAGGCTCACGCGTTGTACCATATAGACGTATATGTGTGCATATGAAAGGGGCCCCGTGGCCAAGACGGTATATTCCGATAACCAACAAAATGTCGATGCTCTGGCTGAGCGTCTGAGCGGACAAACGTCGCTTTCTGCCGAGCGGGCCAAGCTGGTTGCCTACGACCTGCTCTGCCGCAAGGCGCTCAAGATCAAGTCGAGCGCGCTGGCGCAAATCTTCCGCTCCGTGGATAAGGAGTGCGATACCAAGGCGATGCGCGACGAGCTTATCGCGGCAAAGATTGTGACCAAGATCGAGGGCAGCGGCATTAACGGCCGTCCGGCGTTCTATACCATCAATGCCGAGATTCATGATGCCCAGGAGCAGCCTGTCGAGGGTTCCGTTGAGGTGCCTGCTGCGGAAGAAGTTGCCCCGCGTGAGCATATCGATACTGACGAGCTGCTCGATGAAAACGTCGTTCGCGCTTTTACCGCCAAGGCGGGTCGCGGCGGCTTTGGCGGGGGTGGCAAGCGCGATGCGCAACGCCGTGCTCAGCAGGAGCGCTTCCGTCGCGCCGTTGCTCAAAAGGATGAGCTTGATACCGAGGCTGTTGAGGCTGAGGTTGCTGCCGAGTCGCAGAAGCCCGCGAAGGAGCAAAAGCCTGTGGAGGCCCAAGAGCCCAAGCGTCGCCGCGGTGCTCACTTTAAGGCTGCGCAGCAGGACGCTGTGCGCGATGCCGAAGAGGCTGCCGAGGTTGCGGACGATTCCGAGAAGCCGGCCAAGAAGGCCTCAGGCTCGTGTCGTCCCGGTCGCGGCTTCGCAGGTCGCGCGTACCCTGTAAAGCGTCAGGAGAAGGTCAATCAGGTTCCGGAGGCGCGGGCCGAGAAGGCCGTGGAGCCTGCCGAGCCGGAAGTCCGTGAACAGAAGCCTGTTGATGAGCAGACTGCGTCCGATACGGAGACTCAGGGCCAGCAACCTGCGGTTGAACAGACGGGGGAGGGTACTTCGAGCAAGCCTCGCCGCCGCCGTCATCGTGGCGGTCGCGGCTCTAACGCTCAGGATGCCGCCGAGAATGTAGCGCCGCGCGACGAAGATGCGAAGGTAGATGCTCCAATGGAGCAGCCCAAGCGTCAGCCGGCGAAGGATGGCAAGCCCGAACGTTCGCAGAAGCAGACGTCTACTTCGAAACGTGAGCGCAGTGTCCAAGGCGATTCTAAGCGCAAGTCTCAGAAGAAGCCCGATTCTGCTGCAGCAGATACGGCTGCCCAGCAGACTGAGTCGACTACCCATGGCGAGGTTTCGGCGTTTGCCCTGGCCCGCGTTCTGGGCAGGCAGCTGCTCAAGGTCGTCCCCACGCCCACGGCGCTCTCCAAAATTAAGGAACAGCAGACCCAGATCGTTAAGGTCGAGGGCAAGGACGGCAAGAAAGCTCCACAGCGCGCCCAGCACAACGAGATGTCCAATCGCAAGATTGCCGAGGAAATCGCGATTATCCAGGCTTGGATCGAGCAAAACCGCGGTGCCGATACTCCGGTTGCCTCACGCCGCCAGCGTGCCTACCAGATCTTCAATGACGAAAAAGCTTTTGACGGCAAGCATGGTGAGCGCCTGATCAGGCGCATGACCGAAAAGGGCATCAGCATGCAGGCGATCAAGGTCGCCCCCAATCGCCCCGTGCACTTTACGGGCTTCTTTACGCTGGGTGCCGACAAGCCGTTCATTATGGTCGAGAACCTGGATACCTATGACGAGATCGTCAAGCTCCTGCGCGGACGTAAACATGCCAAGCTCTTTGGTACCAAGGTGGGCGGCGTAATCTTTGGCGGCGGCTGCAAGGCGAGCGTCTCGCACGCACTGGATGATTATCTGGCCGAGATTGGCTATCGCTTTAACTACGTCTATTATGTGGGCGATATCGACCGCGAGGGCGCGCGCATCGTCGAGCAGGCTCGCAATGCCAATGTGGTTGAGATTCGCCTGCATGCCGGAATGTATCGCGCCATGCTTGCCGAGCATAAGCGCCGCGTGAGGGCGGGCGGCGCGTGCGAGCCCGCGGCTGCCAACCAGGGCGTGCCGCAGAACCTGGCAGCGACGATCAAGGATCTGCCCATGGTCACGCGCGTGCAGTTCCGCAACGTGCTGCGTGAGGGCGGACGAATTCCGCAGGAGATTCTGATGACCGCCGACTATCGGGATGGCGACTCGGGAGGCTTCGACCGCATGCTGAACAGCTAAATTCCGCCGTTCTACCGAACGGCGGACCAGCCGACGCTGCGCGGGCCGCATTTGGACAATCT
>CAJMOL010000151.1 GCA_905215095.1 uncultured bacterium
CGCTCGACTACCAAGCGCCCTGCCGGCACTCGCGGGTAGCCGACCAAAACCGCCTGAAGGGTCACATTTATCTGATAATTGAATCCCTGGCGTTATGTCGCTCGCTGACTGCGTCAAAACAGTGACGGTTTTTACCACCATCCAAGATTCTTCTGTAACGAGTTGCTTACGTATCTTCAGGGCTCTCCGTACTATCATGAATCAGATTGAAGAGAGATGATGATAGGGAGCGCCTATACATGATTGAGCTGCTCAGGCGTTTTGGTGGTAAGTTTCGCCGGTATATGGTGATTGGTCCTGCGTGCAAGTTGATCGAAGTAATCTTTGACCTGCTTACGCCGCTGGTGATTGCCCAGATGATCGATAAGGGTATTGGCGCACACGATGTCAACGCCGTCGTCCACTACGGTATGCTGCTTGGCGCCATGGCTGTGATCGGCATCTCGTTTACGCTCGTCTGCCAAAAGATGGCGGCGCTGACCTCGCAGGGCATGGGCACCGACATTCGCGGTGCGCTCTACCAGCACATCAACAAGCTGAGCTATGCTGAGCTCGATCGCTTCGGCACGCCGTCGCTCATCACGCGCATTACCAACGACGTCAACCAGGTGCAGCTCGCCGTGGCGCTGGGCGTGCGTATGCTCATCCGCTGGCCTTTCCTGGCGGTGGGCTCCATGGTCGCGGCCCTTGCCATCGACCTTAAGCTCGGCATGATCTTTTTGATTTGCACGCCCGCTATCGGCCTGGTGTTTTGGTTTGTCATGGCGCGCTGCATCCCGTACTACAAGCAGCTGCAGGCAAAGCTCGATCGCATCGCGCTTATTTGCCGCGAGGGTCTTTCGGGCGCCCGCGTGGTCCGGGCGTTTGTGCGCGAGGGTCACGAGCGTGAGCGTTTTGCCCAGGCGGCCGATGGCCAGGCGTGTGTCGCAATTGCGGTGGGCAAGCTCTCGTCGATCCTTAACCCCGTAACGTTTCTGGTGATGAACCTGGGCGTGTGCGCCATCCTGTGGGTGGGCGGCATCCAGGTCAACGTGGGCGAGCTCACGCAGGGCCAGGTCATGGCGTTCGTCAACTACATGACGCAGACCCTGACCTCCATCGTGTATGTCGCCAACCTGGTCGTGGTCTTTACCAAGGCGAGCGCCAGTGCGTCGCGTCTCAACGAGGTGCTCAATTGCGTGCCGAGCATCACCGACGAGGGCAACCAGCCGGTTGCGCTGCCCAAGCCGAGCGAACTGGCGGGTGGCGCTGTTCCGGTCCCCGCGCTGAGCTTGAGCCATGCGAGCTTCTCCTTTGGCGCGGGCGCGGCAAATGCCGTCAACGATGTGACCCTGGAGCTCCCGCTGGGCAAGACGCTTGGCATTATCGGCGGTACGGGTAGCGGCAAGTCCACGCTTGTCTCGCTTATTCCGCGCCTATACGATGCGAGTACCGGCAGCGTGAGCGTGATGGGCGCCGACGTGCGCACCTGGCCGCTCGACCAGCTGCGCCACGTGGTCGCGACCGTTCCGCAGCGAGCGTCGCTGGTGAGCGGCACCATCCGCAGCAACCTGACCTGGCGCGACGAGGCTGCGACCGACGAGGATCTCTGGGCGGCGCTCGACATGGCACAGGCGAGCGAGTTCGTGCGCAACAAGCCGCAGGGGCTTGATGCCCCGGTCGAGGCGGGCGGTAAGAACTTCAGCGGTGGCCAACGCCAGCGCCTGACCATCGCGCGCGCCCTGGTGGGCTCGCCTCAGATATTGATCATGGACGATTCTGCCTCGGCGCTCGACTTTAAGACCGACGCGGCGCTTCGCCATGCCATCCGCGAGCGCAGCGTGCGCGGTGCCGCCGAGGGCGGGCTGCCGCTCACGACCGTCATCGTGAGCCAACGTGTCTCGACCGTTCGCGATGCCGACATGATCTGCGTACTCGACCACGGCTCGGTTGCGGGCCTGGGCACGCATGACGAGCTGTACGCGACCTGCCAGCTCTATCGCGAGATTTGCCAGTCGCAGCTGCGCCGCGAGGAGCTCGAGGGCCAGCAGGGGAGCGCGACGCCCGCATCCGCCCCGGCTGCCCCGGCATCCACTTGCGCAAAGGAGGGCTGCTAAATGAATCCGTACACTTCGTCCGGTTCGGTCGCCACGATGACGGCCAACGTGTCCGGTAACGATAACCTCAACGACCTGGGCGACGGTCCGCGCCAGCCCGGCGATCCCGAGCGCTACCCCGTAGGCGCGGTGACCCGCCGTCTGCTGGGCTACGTTCGTCCGCACCGCATTTCGTTTGCTGCATCGTTTGTGAGCGCCGCCATCTCGGTGATCTTGCAACTCTATACGCCCATCCTCATCGGCGAAGGCATCGACCTGATCGTCGCCGCCGGACAGGTGGACTTCGATGCGCTGCTGCCGCTCGTTACCAAGCTCGCGATTGTCGTGGTGGGCGCGGCGGCCTTCCAGTGGCTGCAGGGCTACTGCGTCAACCGTCTGTCCTACGAGACGGTGCGCGACATGCGCGTGGAGGCGAGCGACAAGCTCAGCCGCATGCCGCTCAGCTTTATCGACAGCCATGCCCACGGCGACCTTATGAGCCGCGTGGTCAACGATGTCGACCAGGTTGGCGATGGCTTGCTGCAAGGCTTCACGCAACTCTTTACCGGCGTTATCACCATTGTGGGCACGCTCGCGTTTATGCTCTCCATCAACCTGACCATGACGCTCGTGGTGGTGCTCGTCACGCCGCTTTCCATTTTTGCAGCCGGCGCCATCGCTAAGCTTTCCAACAAGAGCTTTACGGCACAGCAGCGCATTCAAGGTCAGCTCGGTGGCCATATCGAGGAGTATGTGGGCGAGCAAAAACTGGTGGATGCGTTTGCCTACGGCCCGAACGCCCAAGCGCGCTTCGACGCCCTCAACGCCGAGCTCTATACGGCAGGCGAGCGCGCGCAGTTTATGGGTTCGCTCTCCAACCCCGGCACGCGCTTTATCAATAACATCATCTATGCCGTGGTCGCTGTGATCGGCTGCGTGGGCGTGATCACGGGCGTGCCCGCGGCGCTTACGGTGGGCGGCGTGCAGATTTTCCTGTCCTATGCTAACCAGTACACCAAGCCGTTCAACGAGGTTACCAACGTCATTACGCAAATCCAGACGGCGTATGCCTCGGCGCGCCGCATGTTTGCACTGCTCGACGCCCGCGAGCAGGAGCCCGATGCGCCAGACGCCGTGGAGCTTGCCGCCCCGCGTGGCGAGGTGACTTTTGAACACGTGGACTTTAGCTATGTGCCCGACCGCAAGCTGCTGCAGGATATCTGCATCGAGGCCAAGCCCGGCATGCGTTTTGCCCTGGTCGGCCCCACGGGCTGCGGAAAGACAACGCTCATCAATTTGCTGCTGCGGTTTTACGATATCGATGCCGGACGCATCATGGTCGATGGCAGGTCTTCGCGTGACTACACGCGCGCAAGCCTTCGCCGTGCCTTTGGCATGGTGCTGCAGGATACGTGGCTGTTCGAGGGAACGGTGGCGGAAAACATCGCCTACGGCTGTCCCGACGCCACACGCGAGCAGGTTATCGAGGCTGCCAAGCGCGCGCATGCGCACAAGTTTATCGTGCAGCTGCCAGGCGGCTACGATACGGTCATCGGCGAGGACGGCGGCACGTTTAGCCAGGGTCAAAAACAGCTGCTGTGCATCGCGCGCGTCATGCTCACCGACCCGGCGATTTTGCTGCTGGACGAGGCAACCTCGAGTATCGATACGCGTACCGAGCTGCAGGTGCAGGCGGCATTCGACGAGCTTATGGCCGGCCGTACGAGCTTTGTGGTGGCGCATCGCCTGAGCACCATCCGCAACGCCGACTGCATTCTGGTGATGCGCGACGGCGAGATTATCGAGCGCGGCACGCACGACGAGCTGCTAGCGACAGGCGGCTTCTACGCCGAACTCTACCGCAGCCAATTCGCCCAGTGAGCAAGCCCGTGGGGCAAATTAATCAATCGACAGACGGTGGTTTACATCTGTCACGTTAGTACTAAGATATTCATCTAATAAATTGCATTAGTGGCTTTAGTTTTGGGGGATACGAGGCAACGTGACTATGACGTGCTCTTTGGTGGTTAACAGCAAGAGCGGTAATACCAGGATGGTTTCGGGCGCGATCAAGCGCGCTCTGCAGGCTGCGGGCGTTGAGTTTGTCCACGCTGCGGCGTTGAGCGACGATGCGGACGCAGATCAGGTTGCGCTCGAGGCGCAGGGCGCCTGCGCGGCCGACACGGTGCTCGTCGGTTTTTGGTGCGACAAGGGTGCGTGCACGCCTTCGGTCGCGGCGTTGCTCTCCGCCTTGCACGGCAAGCGCGTCTTCTTGTTTGGCACCTGCGGTTTTGGCGCCGACCAGAGCTATTACCAGCAGATTATCGACCGCGTGACCTCCAATTTGGCCAACGATGCCGAGCTTGCGGGCTGGGCGATGTGCCAGGGCAAGATGGGCCCCGCGGTCAAGCAGCGCTACGAGGCCATGCTCGAGCAAGATCCCGACAATGTCCGCTTTAAGATGCTGCTCGATAACTGGGTCGCCGCAAAGGATCACCCCACCAAGGAAGATCTGGACAACATGGCTGCAGCCGCCAAAAAGGCCGTGCTGGGGGAGTAGCTCCCATCGCTGACGGCGGTCGGTCCATCTTTCTAAATGAAACGTCCTCCCGGGCGTCGGGGCACGAAGTTCCCTGCTCTACAGTCCTGCGCAAGACGAAGGCCACATTAAGTGGC
>CAJMOL010000152.1 GCA_905215095.1 uncultured bacterium
CACTACGACACCCCGCACGGCGTCGCTTGCGCCATGCTGCTGCCGATCGCCATGGAGTTCAACAAGCCGGTTTGCGCTGAGCGCCTGGCCAAGGTTGCCGTCGCCATGGGCGTTGACACCACGGGCATGAGCACCGCCGAGGCCGCCGATGCCGCCATCGCCGCCGTCAAGCAGCTTTCCGCCGACGTGAACATCCCGCACGTCTGCGAGGCCATGAAGGCTGACGAGATCGAGGTCCTGGCTAAGGACGCCATGGCCGACGCCTGCTTCCCGGGTAACCCGCGCGAGGCAACGCTCGACGACGTCATCGAGCTCTTCAAGAAGATCTGCCCGGCTGCCTAACTTGGTTCGGCGGGCCTCTGCCCGTTAGCCCCACAATCGTCCTCGGACATGTCGGAAGCCCCCGCTGCGCACTTCGTGCGGCGGGGGCTTCCTCCGTCCTGCGGAAAGATTGTGGGGCTAACGGGCAGGGGGCCCGCCGGCTCGTTATCGTGGCGGGCGCAGTTCTGAGGAGCTCAATGGGTTATCTCGCTAAGTAAAAAGATGGTTCGCGGTGGTATTGTTGCTGTGGGTTTAATTCGATATGAAAGGGTGACTTTGGTGTCCAAGATGGATTCTACGCTCTCCTATATTACTGACCAGTTGAAGGCGCTGACTTCTATTGCTTCGCCTACAGGCTATACCCGTGCGGCGACTGATTATCTGATGGAGACGTTGCGCGATATGGGCTTTGGGCCCGTGCGCTCCAATAAGGGCAATGTGCTCGTTGAGCTTGGCGGCGAGGGCGAGCCGCTCGTACTGGCGAGCCATGTCGATACCCTAGGCGCCATGGTGCGTTCCATTAAGGACAATGGCCGCCTGCGCCCCACGACGCTCGGTGGGCATCAGTGGTCCACGGCCGATGGCGAGAACTGCACCGTCTACACGCGTGACGGCAATGTCTACACGGGCGTGGTCCTCAATACCGAGCCTTCGGCGCATGTGGCCGATGAGCCGGTCAAGACCATCGAGAAGAACATGGAAATCCTGCTCGACGAGAACGTTGACAGCAAGGACGATGTGCTCGAGCTGGGTATTCAGACCGGCGACATCATCGCTATGGACCCGCGCACCACGGTGACGGAGAGTGGCTACATCAAGAGCCGTTTCCTGGACGACAAGCTGTCCGCGGCAATCCTGCTGGGGCTGGCGCGTGCCGTCGCCGCTGGCGAGGTGACGCTTTCGCGCAAGGTGTCGCTGCTCTTTACCGTGTACGAGGAGGTCGGCCACGGCGGTGCCTTTGTGCCGGCCGACACGCGCGAGATGATCAGCGTGGACATGGGCTGCGTGGGCGACGACCTGGGCTGCACCGAGCGCATGGTTTCGATCTGCGCCAAGGATTCGGGCGGTCCGTACAACTACGACCTGGTAACCACGTTGTCCAACATCGCGCGCGAGTTGGAGCTCGATTACGCCATCGATGTGTACCCGCACTACGGCTCCGACGTCGAGGCCACGCTCTCGGCCGGCTACGACATTCGCCATGGTCTGATCGGCCCCGGCGTGTACGCGAGCCACAACTACGAGCGCAGCCACATCGACGGCGTGCGTAATACCTTTGAGCTGGTTCGCGCCTACGTTCAGCGCTAGGGGAGCAGCTTGCGACTCGGCTGACCAATCGCTAAGGCCCGATTTCTCGGGCCTTTTTTCGCTTCATTCTGTTTAGTATTATACTGTATGTAACTAATTAACTTAACGTTTGGAATACTTAACGAGGTGATGCGGCATATGAATGCATCTGAGTACTTATCTATGGGTGATGCTGCCTGCCTGCTGGGCGTTACGAAAGCCCGCATATCTCAACTTGCCGCATCGGGAACGCTCGCGTGCGATATTGTGGGCGGACGGAAGATGGTCGAGTACAATTCCGCGGTCGCTTATCAAAAGGTCCGCAAACGTGGACGCCGTCCTGCGGCCGATGTGGGGCGCAAGTTTACGCTGATGTCGGCCGACCATGAGGTCGCGCATGTCTCGTTTGATCCGACGCGCGAGTTTCCCTTCGAAATCGCCGGGGTCCTCGATGCGCAACGAATGCCGTTTGGCACATGCTCGAGCTCTTCTCTTACGGTGAATAAACGGGAGCTCAACGTGTGGTGGAGCCATCGGTCGGTGCCTGACGTCCGCCCCGGGCTCGTCTCGCGCTATCGTGAACTGGGAATTGCCAGTGGCATCGAGATTCCGGTTCGGTGCCTGGGCCTATCACTTTCGGATTGTTATTGGCTGCGACCGGCAGAATGCGACGGGCTCGAATGGCGAAACCTCAATTACTTTGAGAATGATTTTGAGCGATCGGCGCCCGAAGAGCGTTCGGGTTGGCTGGAAGGCATCGGTCTTAAAAATCCGGATAACACGTCCGAGGGCGAGCTCCCTAAATCGTGGATGATCCGAAACGGCATTCGCGTTTTGGCTAAAGGGTGCGGGATGGACGATCAGCGTCCCTTTAACGAGGCGGTTGCAACGGCTCTGCATCGTCGCTTGCTGTCGGAGGGCGAGTTTGTTCCTTATACGGTTGAGCGGATGTTCGATGGCCCTGTGTGTCTGTGCGACGACTTTCTAGACGGCCGCGAGGAATATGTTCCGGCTGTTTACGTTAAGAACGCCCTTGGCGGCCAGCGAGGAAGCTCGACGTACGACCGGTACTGCCGCTACCTCGGCAAGCATGGTGTCGATGAGGCCGCTGTGAGAAGGTCTATGTCGCAGATGATTGTCTGCGATGCCCTTTTGGCCAACAGCGACCGCCATTGGCGAAACTTCGGCATCATCCGCAATGTCGATACCCTGGAGATAAGGCCTGCTCCGCTGTTCGATAGCGGCAATTGCCTGTGGTACAACGTACCAACTGCCGTGCTCGCAGCTGGGGAGTTTGGGTTTTCCGCTAAGCCGTTTGGGCCCGACCCTTCCGTCCAGCTAGCGCTTGCGGACTCGCTCGATTGGTTCGATCCATCGCGGCTCAACGGATTTGTTGATGAGGCGATCGAGATTCTTTCGCAGAGCGAATGGGCGACGGCGGAGGGTCGACTCGAGGCCATTTGCCGCGGCCTCGAGCGTCGCGTAATCGAGGTTAGTGCCGCTGTTGAGGTGCTTCGACACGTGCAGCGATAAACCTGCGGCTACTTAAGTGCGCCGGTCACCGTGCCGCCGCCGAGGACGATGTCGCCGCGGTAGACCACAACGGCCTGTCCGGGGGCGATGGCTCGTTGCGGCTCGTCAAAAGTTAGCAGCATTTGCCCGTCTTCATCACGCGTAAGGGTCGCTGCCTGGTCTTTCTGACGGTAGCGGTATTTGGCACCTACGCGAATGCCGCCGGCGTCGAGCTCCGCCTCCATGCGTGCGTCCGGCGCGCTCCAGACCCACTCATCGGCCGTGAGGGCAGAGGCGGTTAGGTCCTCGGCTTCGCCCAGATGCACGGTGTTGTTGGCGGCATCGACGCCCGTCACATACACGGGATGCGCCATCGCGACGCCCAAGCCCTTGCGCTGGCCGATGGTATAGCGCAACGCGCCGTTATGGCGTCCGACCACGCTGCCGTCGCGCCACACAATGTCGCCCGGTGCAGCGGGATGTCCGCAGCGGCGCTCGATATAGCCCGCGTAGTCACCGTCTGGAATAAAGCAGATATCCTCGCTTTCGGCCTTCTTGGCGTTGGTAAAGCCCTGCTCGGCGGCTATGCGGCGCACGTCGCGCTCTTTGTCTAGGCCTGCCAGCGGAAAGATCGTGTGCGCCAGGCGCTCCTGCGTAAGCGAATATAAAAAGTAGCTCTGGTCCTTTTTGGGATCTTCGCCGCGATGCAGCTGCCAGGTGCCGTCGGACGCCTGGCTCGTTTTGGCGTAGTGACCTGTGGCGATGTAGTCGCAGCCCATATCGAGTGCCGCATCGAGCAGCGCGCCAAACTTAATATGGCGGTTGCAGATGATGCACGGATTGGGCGTCAACCCTTCCTGGTAGGCAGTCACGAAGCGCTCGATAACATTGCGGTCGAAGGTCTGCTGCAGGTCGAGCACATGGTGGGGTATCCCCAGGCGCTCGGCGACGGCCTTTGCATCGGCGATGTCGCGGTCGACCTTACTCATGCCCGTGGCGGGATCGGGCGCGGGGCAGGTGAGGCGCATGGTGGTGCCGACGCATTCGTAGCCCTGGCTTTTGAGCAGGTACGCGGTCACGCTGGAATCGACGCCGCCGCTCATGGCGACGAGCACGCGCTTGTTGTGCATGGGGAGGTTCTCCTTGGTGGCATGTGGCCAAAAAAGAAAAGCGGCGCGGGAGGCTGGTTCCGCGCCGCAGACATTGTAGCAAGTTCGGGTGTCATGTGGGACACCCTGTTGGGATGAGCCCAGGCTGCCAGAAGAGAGGGGAGACCGGCGTGCCTTGGACTCGTTCTAAGAACGAGAAGCTCTAGTCCTGGAACAGTGCCGTGGACAGGTAGCGCTCGCCCGTGTCGGCAAGCAGGGCCACGATGGTCTTGCCCTCGTTCTCGGGGCGCTTGGCCAGCTGCAGCGCGGCCCACACGGCGGCGCCGGACGAAATGCCCACGAGCACGCCCTCCTTGTGGCCCACGGCGCGGCCGGTGGCAAAGGCGTCGTCGTTCTCGACGGGGATGATCTCGTCATAGACCTGGGTGTTGAGGACGTCGGGCACAAAGCCGGCGCCGATGCCCTGGATCTTGTGCGGGCCGGCCTGACCCTTGGAGAGCA
>CAJMOL010000153.1 GCA_905215095.1 uncultured bacterium
TGTTTTGCGTTCCTATGTGCGCGCCGAAACGACAAGTGCGCGCACATAGCGACGCAAATGGCCCGGTTTGCGTTCTTAAGTGCGCGCGGTCGTCGTTTCGGCGCGCACATAGGAACGCAAACCGGCCGTACCTGCTGCTGTTGCGTTGCTGTGCCGTCACGCCGTTGTGCCGTCACGCCGTCGCTGCCGTCCGGGGAACGCCGAAAGACGCGAAACGGGCCTGCGGCAAATCATGCCACAGGCCCGTTTCTCAATGCCGGACCACGCCGGCTAAATCCGTGATCTGCGAAAACCCGCGAAAATCAGCGGTGGGTGGTGCCCTCGTAGGTGTCGCTCCACGTCAGCGACGCCACGCCGTCGGCGATGGAAATCGGCATCTGTACGATCGGCGAGTTGCCGAGGTCATGCTCCTGCCAGCGGTCGCCGATGAACAGGAAGTGCTCGCTGTTGTACGGGTCGTCGTCCAGCGGCACCACGATATCGACCTGCGAATCGTAGGTCTTCGCACCCTCCGGCGCGAACAGCTTCCACTCGCTCCACGGGCCGTGCAGGTCGGTGGCGGTGGAGTACTTGTTGTCGTTGGTGTCCCAGCTGGTCAGTTGCGAGCCGAACCAGTAGTACAGGCCGTCCTTCTTGATGATGGTCGGCGATTCCAGGCCGTATGGGTAGTCGGTGGCACGCTCGCAGGCGACGTCCTCGACGATGGTGAGGTAGTCGTCGGCGAGACGGTAAATGTGCGTGCCATGGTCGCGGTCCTCGCTCATGATGTAGCCGCTGCCGTCCTCGTCCTGGAAGACGCCGATGTCACGGCTCAGGTAGCCGCGCCACGTGATGGTGGTCTGGAATGCGAACGGGCCGGTCGGCGCGTCGGCCACGGCGACGCCGATGTGCGCGTATCCGTAGTCGGGCGTTTCGGCATGAATATACATGACATATTTGCCGGTGGCGGGGCAATGCAGCACCTTCGGCCGCTCGCCGATACGGTCGGCGGCGAGGGCGGAGCCGTCTTCTTGCACATCAAGTACGATGCCGTGGCTGCGCCATGCGATGAAATCGGTGGTTGTATAACAGCACACGCCCTGGAACAAATTGCCGTTTACCTTGTTCTCGCCATATGCATACCAGGTGTCGCCGAATTTCTGCAGACCGATGCCGTGCAGCTGGGCAACGTCGCCCGAGGTGTCGTGAGGCAGAAAAGCTCCGAATCTATCAGCCATGATTTCCCCTTTCGTGATGATCTGCTGTTGATTATCTGTCGTGTCCGCAACTGCTTGTGACCGGTTACAGACTGAACCATTGTATCGTGAAAACCTTGCCGACATACGGAAGAATCGGAGTGCACCCGGCGGTGGCGCTCCGGCAACGGCCGCGTGGGGTCGTGCGTTGCAATATGAGGCTCTCAGAACTCGCAGATACGGCGGCTTTTTCGCTAAGAAATCGGTGTATCTGCGAGTTTTGAGAGCGGACTTGAGTGATATCGACTCAAGTTTTTGTGAAGAAGTGGGAATAAAAGCTGGTGCTCGAAAGTTGAGTGGTGTAGGCTCAAGTTTTGGAAGGCAAAACGAGGGCAACCTTGAGGCGAAGACCCGTGGGCGTCGATCGAGCACCGATGGCCGCGGGGCCAAGACTTGAGCAAGCAAACGTAAACGAACAAGATATTTAAGGAGTACACATTATGGCACGTGCAGTTGGTATTGATCTGGGTACTACGAATTCCTGCATCGCGACCCTTGAAGGTGGCGAGCCCACCGTCATCGTGAACGCCGAAGGCGCGCGCACCACGCCGTCTGTGGTGGCCTTCTCCAAGTCCGGCGAGATCCTCGTCGGCGAAGTCGCCAAGCGTCAGGCCGTGACCAACGTCGACCGCACCATCAGCTCCGTCAAGCGCCACATGGGCACCGACTGGACCGTCGAGATCGACGGCAAGAAGTGGACGCCTCAGGAGATCTCAGCGCAGATCCTGATGAAGCTGAAGAGGGACGCCGAGGCGTACCTCGGCGAGCCCGTCACCGACGCCGTCATCACCTGCCCGGCATACTTCAACGACGCCCAGCGTCAGGCCACCAAGGACGCCGGTAAGATCGCCGGCCTCAACGTCAAGCGTATCGTCAACGAGCCGACCGCTGCTGCCCTGGCCTATGGCCTGGACAAGCAGGGCACCGACCAGCGCATCCTGGTCTTCGACCTGGGTGGCGGCACCTTCGACGTCTCCATCCTCGACCTCGCCGACGGCGTGTTTGAGGTTCTGTCCACCTCGGGCGACAACCACCTGGGCGGCGACGACTGGGATCAGCGCGTCATCGACTGGATGGCCGACAAGTTCCAGCAGGAGAACGGCGTCGATCTGCGTCAGGACCCCATGGCCCTGCAGCGTCTGAAGGAAGCTGCCGAGAACGCCAAGAAGGAGCTCTCCGCGGCGCAGCAGTCCACCATTAACCTGCCGTTCATTACCATGAACCAGTCCGGCCCGCTGCACCTCAACTACACACTGACCCGCGCCGAGTTCGAGAAGATCACCCGCGACCTGCTCGAGCGCTGCAAGCAGCCTGTCACCAACGCCCTCCGCGACGCTAAGCTCAAGCTCTCCGATCTGACCGAGGTCATCCTCGTCGGCGGCTCCACCCGTATGCCCGCCGTCCAGGAGCTCGTCAAGACCATGACCGGCAAGCAGCCCAACATGTCCGTGAACCCCGACGAGGTCGTTGCCGACGGCGCTGCCGTCCAGGGCGGCGTGCTCACCGGCGACGTCGAGGGCATCCTGCTGCTCGACGTAACCCCGCTGTCGCTGGGCGTTGAGACCATGGGCGGCATCATGACCAAGATGATCGACCGCAACACCACGATCCCGACTTCCAAGACCGAGGTCTACTCCACCGCAGCCGACAACCAGACCAGCGTCGAGATCAACGTGCTCCAGGGCGAGCGCGAGCTTGCCCGCGACAACAAGTCGCTCGGTAAGTTCCAGCTGACCGGTATCCCGGCTGCCCGCCGCGGCGTGCCGCAGATCGAGGTCACCTTCGACATCGACGCCAACGGCATCGTCAAGGTCTCCGCTAAGGACAAGGGCACCGGCAAGGAGCAGCAGATCACTATCTCCGGTTCCACCGCTCTGTCCGACGACGAGGTCGATCGTATGGTCAAGGACGCCGAGGCTCATGCCGAGGAGGACAAGAAGCAGAAGGAAGAGGTCGAGGTCCGCAACCAGACCGATAGCCTGTGCTACTCCACCGAGCAGACCCTCAACGAGCTGGGCGACAAGGTTTCCGCCGACGTGAAGTCCAAGGCCGAGGCCGCTATCGCCGACGCCAAGAAGGCGCTCGAGGGCTCTGACGTCGAGGCCATCAAGGCCGCCGGCGAGTCCCTGCAGTCCGTGGCCTACGAGCTGGCCCAGGTTGTCTACGCCGACGCTCAACAGCAGACCGACGGCGCCGCCGGTGCCCAGCCTGCCGACGATGACGTCGTCGACGCCGACTACGAGGTTGTGGACGACGAGGACAAGTAATCATGTCCGCCCGTAAAGCTCGCACGGAGGCGGCTGCCGCTGGCGCCGCCCCCGTTGACTCTGAGGAGAAGGACGTGAAGATTCCCGTAGAGGCCGCAGACGATACCGAGGCCAACGAGGCCGCGGCCGCCGAGGCTGTCGAGAACCAGGTAGAGGATTCCAACAAGGAGGCGACGATGACCGAGGACGAGATGGTGGAAGCCGCTATCCGCGCCGGTGAGGAAGCCGCCGACAACGACTTTAAGCTCAAGTTCGAGCAGGCCCAAAAGGAGCTTGCCGACGTGCGCAATGAGCTCGATGCTGCGGCAGAGGCTCAGAAGGCCGCCGAGGACAAGGCAAAGGACGCCACTGAGCGTACCGCCCGTCTTCAGGCCGACTGGGAGAACTTCCGTCGCCGCACCGCCAATGAGCGTATCGCCGAGCGCGAGCGCGCGACCGAGAAGCTCGTCACCGCGCTGCTGCCGGTGGTCGACGATATCGAGCGTGCGATCGACCATGCCCGCAGCCAGGAGCTTGCCGACGACTTTAAGCAGTTCGTCGACGGCGTCGACGCGGTGCATGCCAAGCTGCTCGATGTGTTTGCGCACGAGGGCGTTGAGCCCATCGACCCCAAGGGCGAGGCGTTCGATCCGCTCGAGCACCAGGCCGTGGGGCGTGTCGAGGACGCATCGCAGTACGACGAGACCGTCAACGACGTGTACCAGAAGGGCTACCGCATGGCGGATCGCATCCTGCGTTCCGCGATGGTGACGGTGACCTACGGTGGCGAGAAGCGCCCCGCACCGGAGCCCGAAGCGGCGCCCGAGGATGCTGCGGCCGATACGGCCGAGAGCACCGAGGAGTAATTGAGAAGGGCCCCGGGGCAACACCCGGGGCCCTTTCTGGCCTAGTGCCATATGAAAGCATGAGCCGCCGCCCGCTGGGCGGCGGATGAAACAGGAGAGGAGCTACGATGGCTGCAGGCAAAACCTTCTATGACATCCTGGGCGTATCCAAGAGCGCCTCCGACAAAGAGATCAAGAGCGCGTTTCGCAAGCTCGCGCAAAAATATCACCCCGATGCCGGCGGTGACGAGGCCAAGTTTAAGGAGATTAGCGAGGCCTACGAGACGCTTTCGGACGAGAAGAAGCGCAAAGAGTACGACCAGATGCTCATGTTTGGCGGCATGCCGGGCGCTTGAGCCTCGGAGGCAGAAGTTGTAGTGAACTG
>CAJMOL010000154.1 GCA_905215095.1 uncultured bacterium
CCGAGCTTGGTTGCACCCGTCCCGTCGTGGAGGCGGGTTGGCTGGAGTATCGCCACCAGATTGGCCAGACGGGCGTATCGGTTTCGCCCAGGCTTCTCGTGAGTATCGGTGTTTCGGGCGCCATCCAACATCTTGCCGGCATCGGTGGGGCGGAGTGCATTATCGCCATCAACGAGGACCCGGATGCCCCCATCTTTGGTGCTGCCCAGTACAAGGTTGTCGGCGATGCCGTCGAGGTCGCTGAGGAGCTGCTGGCCCAGTTTGAGCGCTAGGCGCGCGCCAGCCAGTCGCGCATCTCGTCCTTTAGGCGCTCCCAGGTCGCTTGCGTGGCGGAATCGGTAAAGGAGCGCGTAATGCCAAAGGGTGCGTCGAGCAGGCGGTGGATATCGCCCTGTTCGCGCGCCAGCGCGCGGCTTGCTGGATAGACGAGCTCAAACATAAAGCAGATGAGTCCCACTAGGTAGTCCGCCGGCTCGTTGCGCTCGTCGCGCGCGACGCAGCGGTGCTCGTCAAAGGCGGCAAGCGTCGGTGCCGAGAAGTGGCTGGCAAGAAATACATCCTCATCAACCTTGAGGATGGTATCGACGGTGCTGTCGGCGATGGTGCGCATAATGTCGATCTTGTCGCCATCGCGCACGATATCGCAGAAGCTCCGCGTGCGCTCGTCGAGCTGCGCGGGTAGACGGAAATCGCTGTGATAGGCAATGCTTGCGCGGATGAGCTCGTCGTGCTCTTCGGTCTCGATAAAATCTCGGATGCTTGTTGTGGCAGGTGCGTCGTCGGGGCTCTCGCCAAAGAGGACCTCGATGCCCAGCGCCGCATGGCTCATGCTCTCGGCGTCCTTAAAGGTGTCCCAGCGTCGCAGCTGCTCAAAGCGGCCCATATCGTGCAGCAGGCCGCAAAGCCAGGCCAGGTCAATATCCTCTGTCGACCAGCCCTGCTCACGCGCCACGGCATCACATGCCTCGGCAACGTGGTACGTATGCTCGATTTTGAGCGCGATGCGTGGGTTGGTGGCGTCGTAGGCATCGGTATAGCGTTTGAAGGCCGCGGTCGCCCGGCCCCGATCGATAGCTGTCATAATGACTTCCTAAAAAGCTGTGTCTTTCGATCCGGTGGCAATTGTAGGTGAACTCGGTTGCTGTCGGGCGATGATTCTGCCATGTCGTTGCCTGACCCAACGAATCGAATTTCTCACCGAGCCGGTCTGCTTCTTCTGGTACCATGGTCAAACTTTACTGTAGCAAAGCGTGACGTGGGCTTTTGTTCTGCGTCAGCGGAAATGGGGGTTTCATGGCACAGGAAGCGACCGCCAACGAGCAAAAAAAATTCAAGGTACCGCGTATCCCGGGCGACATCATGATCTATCCGATGATCGTCGGCCTTTTGCTCAATACCTTCTGCCCGCAGGTCTTTGAGATCGGCGGCTTCTTTACCGCTGCCTGCCGCGGTGGTTCCAACACCATCGTTGCCGCGATCCTGCTGTTTGTGGGTGCCGGCATCAGCTTTAAGTCCACGCCGGGCGCCATCAAGACCGGTATCGTCGTTCTGATCCCCAAGCTTGTTGTTGCGGCCGCCCTTGGCTTGGGTGTGGCATATTTCTTTAACGACAACTTCCTGGGCCTGAGCTCCGTGTCTATCATCGGCGGCATCACGTTTTGCAACATGGCGCTCTACACGGGCATCATGGGCGAGTTCGGCGACGAGTCCGAGCAGGGCGCCGTCGGTATCCTGTTCTTTACGGCCGGCCCCGCCGTCACGATGATCATCCTCGGTGTCTCGGGTCTCGCCAACATCCCCGTCGGTACCATCATCGGCTCCATACTGCCGCTTGTTATCGGCATGGTCCTGGGCAACTTGTTCCCGTTTATCAAGAACCTGCTGGTCCCCGGCGCCAATCCCGCGATCGCCGTTATCGGTTTTCAGCTCGGTGCGTCCATGAGTCTTTCGAGCTTTATCACCGGCGGTATTTCCGGTATCTTGCTGGGTCTCATCACGCTCTTTATCGTCGGTCCCATTACCTTTGCCTTCGAGCGCCTGTGTGGCGGCAATGGTAAGGCGGCTGTGGCATGTTCCACCATTGCCGGCACGGCCATGACCACGCCGGTCGCCCTCGCCGAGGTCGCTCCGCGCTATGCCGAGCTTGCGCCCACCGCGTATGCGCAGATCGCCACTGCCGTCATCATCACGGCAATCATGGCCCCGATTCTGACCGGCTGGGTCGATAAGAAGTTCTGCCACGGCAAAGAGGATCTGTCGGTCGAAGGCGTCGAGGCCATCGAGGAGGCCGTCGCGACCGACATCGACGGCGAGTAATCGTCGACGCGAGTCAATCAAGCCGGCGTGTGCAATTCGCGCCGTATGAGCGCCCGAACGATGACTGTTCTGCAGCAACGTTCGGGCGCTCTGCTATTATTCCCCTTACCCCTGCGGAGTAAGGGGCGTTTATTGCCCAGACACGAATCGGGCGATTCTGACCACTTGGATATTGAGGGGATGGCGTCTAGTGGTTAAGGCACTCAAGATCGAGATATTCCTGCTATGCATGATTGTTCTTATCGGGCTTGCCGCGCGAAGTCGCCACTCCTTGTTCTCGAGTACCCAGCAGTTATTGTTTAGTACGCTCGGCTACACCTCTGCCGCGTACATGTTATTCGATATAATCTGGACGCTTTCGGACGGTGTGGGCGGCACGCTGGGCATTGCTGCCAACTGGATTTCCAACGCGGTTTCGTTTTCGCTCTTTGCCGCCGCGTGCCTCATTTGGTTTATCTATTCCGAGACGGTGCAGGGTTCTCGCCTTTTGACCGCGCGCTATAGGATGGCGTTTGTAACGCTGCCTGCGGTGCTGGTAGTCGTGCTGGCGTTTACTAGCTACTGGACGCATGCCCTGTTCTATATCGATGCGCAGGGCGCGTATCGTCGCGGTTTTGTCTATATGATCCAGCCCATCGTCAGCTACTGCTACGTTATATATACGTCCCTGCATGCGTTTATACAATCTTGCAAGGTCGAGAGCCTACAAAAGAAGGCCATCTATCAAACCTTGGCATTTTTCGCCATTCCGGCCTTGGTGGCCGGTGTCTTTCAGGTCTTTTATTCGGGTCCCTGCCTTAGTGTCGGCATCATGTTAAGTATGTTGCAGCTCTACATTGTTTGTCAGGAGCAGCTGATCTCCACCGACCCGTTGACTGGCCTCAACAATCGCAACCGTTTTGAGACCTATATGCTGTCGCTGTTCTCGGGTGCTGATCAGGCCGATGATGTGTATCTGCTTATGATGGACGCCGACGGCTTTAAGCTGATTAACGATCGCTATGGACATGTGGAGGGCGACCATGCTCTCCAGGTCATATCTGCTACGCTCAAAGAGGTCTGCTCGGCGTCTGGTGGTTTTATCGCACGTTATGGCGGCGATGAGTTCGTGGTGCTCCAGAAGGCTGCGGCGGAACAGGACATCATAGACCTGTGTTCGGCGATTAACGACGAGCTCGCTCGTGCCGAGGTGCCGTATGCATTGCGGATGTCTATCGGTTACGCGCGGGTCGGCGATAGTGTCGATACTTGGCAAGACTTACTTCGCGCTGCCGATGCGGAGCTCTACCGCGTCAAGGCCGAGAAAAAGAAAGCCGGCGTCCAGATACGCTAGAAAAAAGGGGCGCACGCTTGTGTGCGTGGCGGCCTTCAGCTCACCGATATACTCCATTAAGCTAAAGTACATGAATCCCCTCTGCAAAATAAGGGCAGTTCGTTAAGCTTTTTTGGGTTTGTTGACGATGATGATGCCGCCGCAGACCAACAGCAGGGCAACGATGACGGTAACGGGGCTCGTGCCAGCGCCCTCGCCGAGCAACAGCGCGCTCAGCAGCACACCAAAGACGGGGTTCATAAACCCAAAGACCGAGACGCGGCTGACGGGGTTGACGGCAAGCAGGCGCGACCACAGCGAGTAGGCGACCGCGGAGATAAGCGCCATGTAGATGATGAGCGCGATGGCGGGGGCAATCGCCGTGGGGGAGAGCGCGCCACCCATCAAAAAGCCGATGGCGGTGAGGACCAGGCCGCCGACCAAGAACTGCCATCCGGCAAGCAAGACGCCGTCGTGCTCGCGCGAGAAGATGCCGATCAGGCAGGTCGAAAGAGCACCCGCGACAGTGGAGGCTAGGATAAAGCCCTCGCCATCGAGCCTGAAGCCAAAGGTGCCATCTGCGCCCGAAAGGTTGACGAGCGCGACGCCGGCAAAGCCCAGTACGCAGCCGAGCACCTTGGCCGTATTGAGCTTTTCGGTGCGAAACGCCAGGGCGGCAAAGAGGATAGCCAAGAAGTTGGCGCTGGCCTCGATGATGGAGCTCGACATAGCGCTTGCACGGGAGAGACCAAGGTAGAAAAAGAAGTACTGGCCGATGGTCTGGAAGAGCGACAAGATACAGATAGGCTTGATATCACGCGCTTGCGGAACGAGCGGTCGGTGCTGGACCACGCTCATGCCAACAATGACCAGCATGCCGGCAAGGGTGAAGCGCAGACCCGCGAAGAGCAGCTGCGAGGCGCTGTCGCGCGCGGGAATGCCAAAGAGGCCGTAGCCGATCTTGATGCAGGGGAAGGCGGAGCCCCAGAGCGCGCAGCAAACGAGACAGCCCAGGATGAGTCCGGGCAGGGTGGCGAGATACGGCTTGCGGCTTTCCATGATGTC
>CAJMOL010000155.1 GCA_905215095.1 uncultured bacterium
AGATAGCGGAACACCCTGCGGCAGTCCGGGCTGGCCGTAGTGACGAGCGCCGGGGTCGACACGCGCAATTTTGCCGCCGCACGCGAGAAGCTTCCCAGCTCCGCGGCGGCCGATATGGCCTCAAGTCGTCGATCGTACACGTCAATCTCCCGTTTTCGCGCCCGTGGCCACATGGTGCCACAGGGAGGGGTTGTTTTCGCAGGTCACGCGCTCAATTGAGAATAAACTGCATCGCACAGTGTAAACCTACGATTAACGCCATTCTAACAAATATGCAATTCACCTGCGCAAATGCAAAGCATACGATAACCAGCAAAAACCACGTGGGTCGGTTAACGGGAGCGACCCACCGGGAGGCACAAGAAGGGAAGTTCCTATGAGCAACTGGCTTAAGCTCGAGGGCGATGTCTGCGCCGTGACTGGCGCGCTCGGCGGTATGGGTGTCGAGATTTGCCGCGAGTTCGCCCGCAACGGCGCCAACGTCGTCCTGCTCGATCTGGACGAGGAAAAGGTCAAGGCCGCTGCCGCCGACCTCGCCGCCGAGTTTGGCATCCACGCCGAGGGCTACAAGATGAACGCCACCGACGAGGCCGAGGTTCAGGCCGCCGTCGACGCCACCATCGCCGACTTCGGTCGCGTCGACGTCCTCGTCAACACCGCCGGTATCCTGCGTTTCGCAGCCATGGAAGACCTGCCGCTGAGCGACTGGGAGCAGGTGCTCAACGTCAACCTCACCGGTTACTTCATCACCTCGCAGCGCTTTGGTCGCGAGATGATCAAGGCCGGCCAGGGTCGCCTGGTGCACATCTCGACCGTCCCCAGCCACTCCCCCGAGACGTTCTCGGGCGTGTACAGCTCTACCAAGGCCGGCGTCAACATGATGTCCAAGATGCTCGCCGCCGAGTGGGGCCCCTACGGCGTCCGCTCCAACTGCGTCGAGCCTTGCTTCGTTAAGACCCCGATGTCGGCCAACTTCTACGCCGACCCCGAGGTCGAAAAGAGCCGCAGCCGTCTGATCGCCACGCGCCGCATCGGCGAGGTCAGCGATATCGCCAACGCCGTCATGTTCCTGGCGTCCAAGCGCTCGGACTTTACCACCGGCGACGCCATCAAGGTCGACGGCGGCTTCTCCAACATGATGGGCGACCTCACCGCCAAGCCCGGAGGCCGTCGCGCTTATGCCGACAACTACCTCAAGAACAAGGGTGTCGAGCTTTGGTCCGATGAGTCCGGCGTCGCCAAGCCGACTGACCAGTAAACCAACCCGACAGGGAGGACCCGCGGACACGCCTGTTCCTCCTCCGTATCGATTAGAAAGAGTCCAATGGCTTCCACCAACTCCAACAAGGGTCGCGCCGTCGTGCTTTCCGCCGCGTGCGTCACCATGTTCTTCATCAGCTCCATCGCGCTGTATTCCGTCGTGAGCAAGAACCTGCTCGCCGTCTACCCCGAGTGGTCGAGCGCCCTTACCTGGGCCTTCCCGGTCTTTCAGACCATCATGGCCGTGACGGGCATCTTCGCCGGCCGCATCTCCGATAAGATCGGCCCGCGCAACGTCGTAATCGCCGCCGCCGTGTGCTACGGCGTGGGCTGGTTCATGTCCGGCACCGTCACCGAGCCGTGGCAGTTCTACCTGTGGTTCTCGCTCGTCGCCGCTGTCGGCAACGGCCTGGGCTACAACCCGGCGCTCACCACCGGCCAAAAGTGGTTCATCGACAAGAAGGGTCTCGCCTCCGGCATTACGCTCGCCGCTTCGACCGCCGGTCCTGCCGTGCTGTCCCCGGTGCTCGCCTCGCTGCTCATCCCGAGCCTGGGCATCTTTGGCGCCCTTAAGGCGCTCGGCGTCATCTTCTTTGTGATGATCGCCGCCTCCGCCCTGTTCCTGAAGGCCCCCGAGGCCGGTTGGCTGCCCGAAGGCTTCGAGGCCCCCAAGGGCGGCGCGCACGCCGGCACCTTCGGCGACCTCACCCCAGGCGAGATGGTCAAGACCCCGCGCTTCTGGGTCCTCATCGTCACCTTCGCCTTTGCCGCCACCGCGGGCACCCTGCTCGTGGGCAAGGTTGCCTCCATCGCCGCCGTCCAGCTCTTCGCCGACCCCACGAGCGCCGCGGCCGTCGCCCTCGGCGGTGTGGTCGTCTCCGTCAACACCTGCGCCAACCTGGTTGGCCGTCTGTCCTTTGGCCAGATCATCGACAAGCTCGGCGCTTATAAGTCGCTGCTCATCAGCCTTGTCGTCACCATCGTCGCGCTCGTCATCATGTCGATGAGCTTTACGCAGAGCATGTTCTTTGTGGCGCTCGCCCTGCTCGGCTTTAGCTTTGGCGCTCTGCTCGTCATCTACCCGCCGCTCACCGGTGGCGCCTTTGGCACCAGCAACATCGGCGTCAACTACGGCATCATGTTTTTGGGCTACGCCGCTTCCACCTGGATCAGCCAGCCCATCACCGCCGTGCTGTATCACGCCGAGGCTGGCAGCGCCGCCTACCAGCAGTCCTTCTACGGCGCTATTGTGATCGCCGCCATTGCCGTCGTGCTCACCGTCTACATGATGGTCTCCGACAGCAAGAAGAAGTCCGCCTAGTTTTACCGATGCGACAAAGGGACAGCCCCTTTGTCGCATTTCACCGGTCACCAGTATTAAGGAGTCGAAATGTCTGAGCTCAACCCCGTCCGCATTGCCGTTATCGGCGCCGGCGCCATGGGCCGCAACCACATCCGCTTTGTCACCGAGGAGCCCGAGGCCGAGCTCATCGCCATCGCCGACGCCTTTGAGGGCGCCCGCGCCACGGCTGAGGCCGCCGGCGTGCCGTTTTACACCGATCCCGCCCAGATGATGGACGAGGTCAAGCCCGAGGCCGTCATCATCGCCACGCCCAACGACCTGCACCTGGGCGTTGCCCGCGAGGCTGTGAAGCGCAACATCGTGCCGCTGGTCGAAAAGCCGATCTCCAACGACCTGGAGGATGCCCAGGCCTTCGCCGCCGAGGCCGAAACCGCCGGCGTGCCCGTGCTCGTGGGTCAGCACCGTCGCCACAACCCCTTCGTCAACAAGGCCAAGGAGATCATCGAGTCCGGCGAGCTGGGCAAGCTCACCGTGTCGAGCTTCCACTACATGATCTATAAGAATGACGAGTATTTCGATGTCGAGTGGCGCCGCAAGAAGGGTGCCGGCCCGATCCTGGTCAACCTGGTGCACGACGTCGACCTGCTCCGCTACCTGCTGGGCGAGCCCGTTGCCGTCCAGGGCATGCAGTCCAGCGCCGCCCGCGGTTTTGAGACCGAGGACTCCGCCGTGGTCAACGTCCGTTTTGCCGATGGCGCGCTTGCGAGCATGACCATCTCCGACGCCACCGCCAGCCCCTGGAACTGGGAGGCCACCGCTCGCGAGGATCCGCAGTACCGCCCCTTCGACGCCGACGCCTACTTTATCGGTGGCACCAAGGGCGCTCTGTCGCTGCCCCGCCTGCACCAGTTCTCCTACGACGGCGCCTCTAACTGGCACAAGCCGCTGCAGATGGAGATTCCGGCCGTCGACCCGGCGCTGCCGCACAAGATGCAGCTCAAGCACTTTGTGAAGGTCGTTCGCCGCGAGGTCGAGCCCGTCGTGACCCCCGCCGATAACGTCAAGACGCTCACGCTGCTTAACGCTATCAAGGAGGCCGCCGAGACCGGCCAGCTCGTCGAGCTGTAATGCCTTAAGAGCGGCCGCGGCAGAAACCCCATGCCGAACCCCTCGGTCCGCCACAAATATGCCCCTCTTCTTTGCCCCGCGAGCAGCCTCCTGCCCGCGGGGCATTTTGCTACCTTGCCGACGATTATTCTGGAGCGAGGCTATTTTGCGCCTCAGCTTGGTTCGTTCGTCACGAAATGGGCCTATCTACTACGTTTAACCGATCACCCTCAAGCATGCCGAATTTCGCGAGATAAAAACCGCAGGTAAACGGCTTGCCGATTTTCGGAAAACCCAGGTATGGTCAGCCCCTGCAGGTAAAACGTAGTAGATAGGCCGTTTTCATGGCGCGGCCCCAAAACAGCCTTTTGGGACGGGTGGTATCCTTGGTAGCCCTATGCTGCAGACGCACCTTAAACACAAGGAGTCCCATGGATCTTATCGCCCAGCTCGCCCGCGAGCTCAACCTTAAGGTTGCCAACATCGAGGCGGCCGTCAAGCTCATCGACGAGGGCAACACCATCCCCTTTATCTCGCGCTACCGCAAGGAAGCCACGGGCGGCATGGACGACGTCGCCCTGCGCGCACTCGACGAGCGCCTGTCCTACCTGCGCAATCTTGAGCAGCGTAAAGAGGACGTCATTCTGCTCATCGACGCCCAGGGCAAACTCACGCCCGAACTCGAGCAGCAGATTCGCGAGGCCACGCAGCTCCAGCGTGTCGAGGACCTCTACAAGCCCTACCGCAAAAAGCGCATGACCCGCGCGCAGAAGGCCCGCGAGGCCGGCCTGGAGCCGCTCGCCAACATGATCATCATGCAGGCGTCGGCCAAGGGCAACGCGCTCGACGCCGCCGCGGAATACGTCAACGAGGAGGCCGGCTTCGACACACCCGAGAAGGCGCTCGCCGGCGCCGCCGACATCGTGGCCGAGACGGTAGCCGAGGACCCCGAGAACGTCGCCGACCTGCGCGCCTTTACGCAAAACACCGCAGTTGCTTTTCTGCTTTATGCACTACGG
>CAJMOL010000156.1 GCA_905215095.1 uncultured bacterium
TTATTTTGGCAGGTTTTATCTGAGCAAACGTTGAAGCAGCAATGCAGCAAGCCACTGCCCACCGCGTTGAGAGATTCGCTTTTGAAGGGAGGCCCCGTGAACGCCTTTGACCGCTACGCCCCGTTTATCCAAGACTTCATTTACTCCCACGACTGGGAGAGCCTGCGCTCCATCCAGGTTGCAGCAGCTGATGCCATCTTTAACACGCAAGATAATGTGCTCCTGACGGCATCCACGGCTTCCGGCAAAACCGAAGCGGCCTTCTTTCCCATCCTGACCGAGTTTTGGGAGAACCCGCCCGCGAGCGTAGGCGCCCTCTACATTGGTCCTCTCAAAGCGCTCATCAACGACCAGTTTGTACGCCTCAACGATCTTTGCGAAGAGGCCGATATCCCCGTCTGGCACTGGCACGGCGATGTCTCGCAATCGCACAAGGCCAAGCTCATCAAAAAGCCAAGCGGCATTTTGCAGATTACGCCCGAATCACTCGAGGCGCTCCTGATCCACAAGCACATGGCCATCCCACGCATGTTCTGTGACCTGCGCTATGTGGTCATCGACGAAGTCCACTCGCTCATGCGCGGCGACCGCGGCGGGCAGACGCTCTGCCTTATCGAGCGCCTTTCGCGCATGGCGGGCGTGCAGCCCCGGCGCATTGGCCTTTCGGCCACCATCGGAGACCCGGAACGCACGGGTGCCTTTCTGTCGCAGGGAACAGGGCGCGACTGCGTCATTCCCCGCTTTGAGGAGCCGCGCCGCGTGTGGCGCATCTCCATGGAGCACTTCTACAACTCGGGCCCCCAGGCGCAGCAGCGAGGACTTATGAGCACAGGTCCGCAGGAAGCCGAGGTGCTCGCATGCGAGCGCATTGAGATGGCGCCACCCACGGCACTGCCTGCATCCGGACAAGACATGCGCCATAGTGGACAGCTTACACAGGAGGAGCGCCGTCAACGTCGCGAGCAGGCACGGGGCAAGGCCGTTCCTAAGGACCGTCACGCCTCCTCGGCCCCCGAGGGAGAAGTCGACATCCCGCGAGCGACCGAACAGGCGCTGCTCAACCCCACCGACACCGCGCCCGACAACGCCGATCCCGGCATGGGCTATATCTTTGAACATACCCGCGGCCGCAAGTGCCTGGTATTTGCCAACTCGCGCGAAGAGGCGGAGGCCGTGTGCTCCATGTTGCGCAGCTACTGTGAGAACCGGCACGAACCCGATCGCTTCCTGATCCATCATGGCAATCTCTCGGCATCGCTGCGCGAGACCGCCGAGGAGCTCATGCGCGACGAGGAGCAGGCACAGACAACCGTCACCACCTCCACGCTTGAGCTCGGCATTGATATCGGTCGCTTGGAGCGAGCGTTCCAGATCGACGCGCCATTTACCGTCAGCTCCTTTTTGCAGCGCATGGGGCGCACAGGCCGTCGCGACCTTCCGCCCGAGATGTGGTTTGTCATGCGCGAGGAAGAACCCGAGCCGCGTACGATGATGCCCGAGACGATTCCCTGGAAGCTCCTGCAGGGCATCGCACTCGTACAACTTTATCGCGAAGAAAAGTGGGTCGAGCCGCCTGAGCTCGATCGACTCCCCTACAGCTTGCTCTATCACCAGACCATGTCGACGCTTGCCAGCACCGGCGAGCTCACGCCGGCCGAACTTGCCCAGCGCGTGCTCACGCTCAGTTACTTCCACCGCGTCTCGGCAGACGACTACCGCGTGCTGCTGCGCCACCTCATCAAGATCGACCATATCCAGGCCACCGAGGGAGGCGGGCTCATCGTGGGCCTCGCGGGCGAGCGCATCATCAACAACTTTAAGTTCTACGCCGTGTTCCAGGAAAACGAGGAGTTTACCGTTCGCAGCGAATCGGCCGAGCTGGGCACGATCGTCAATCCGCCACCGCCCGGTGAGCGCATCGCCATCGCCGGACACTGCTGGATTGTCGAGGAAGTGGACTGGAAGCGCCACACCGTCTTTGCCACGCAGGTCAAGGGTCGTGTGCCGGCCTACTTTGGCGACTGCCCTGGCGACATTAACACGCATGTGCTCGAGCGCATGCGCCAGGCACTCAACGAACATGCGGTATATCCGTATCTCATGGGCAACGCACGGGCACGCCTTGCACAGGCTCGTCATACCGCCGAGATTTCGGGCGCGGGGACTAAGCCGCTCATCAACCTGGGCGGTGACACCTGGGCGCTCTTCCCCTGGCTGGGCAGCTATGCCTTCCTAGCGCTCGAACGTATGCTCAAGATTAAATGCGCCGCAGAGCTCGGCCTTCGAGGGCTCGATCCGTCGCGTCCATACTTTATGCAGTTTAAGATGAAGGCCGACGAGGAGACGTTCTTTGAGGTGCTCGCCGCCGAGGCCGAAAAGGACTTCGATCCCATCGAGCTCGTCTATCCCGGCGAGGTGCCTTATTTTGATCGCTACGACGAGTACGTTCCCGAGGAGCTCGTGCGCAAAGGCTTCGCCGAAGGCGTGCTCGACATCGAAGGCATGAGGCAGCGCGTCCTCAGCTGGCGCGACAACGCCTAAGACCAGTCTTCTTGGGACGGGGAGTAGCTAAAAGAGCCCCGCCCCAAAGTCACTAGTCATGGAGCAAGGTGCCGAGGAAATCCGCGTCGAAGGGCACGGCTTCGGTGAAGGCGTAGTCACCGTCGCTGGCGATGAGCAGGTAGTTCTCCTCGCCGCCGAACTCCGTGTCGCCGCAGGGGACCACCCAGGCGTGGGCGAATACCTCGAGCGCCGTGGCAACGCAATCGCGTAGGAACGATACATCGCTCCCCTCGTTTGTGCTCACGATATTGGCCACATAGATACCGCCCGGGTTCACGCTGCCCCGCACCAGACGGAGCGCCTCAACGGTTGCCAGCTCGTGCACGGGCTCGGCACCGCCAAAGCAATCGCTCACAACGACGTCGTAGCGACGGTGTCCCACGCTCGTCACACCCAGATACGAGCGCGCTTCGGCGGTAATCACCCTCAGGCGATCGCCGACCGTGCGCTCCAGCTCGTCCAAGTAGAACCAGCGACGCGCCAGACGCGTAATCTCGGCATCGTACTCGATGACGTCCATGCGTAAGCCCTCATGCGACATCAGTGTGAACTTGGGATAGGCAAACCCGCCACCGCCCAGCATGAGCATGCGGTCGATACCGTGACCATAAGCGTCACGCATCGCATCCTCGGCCTCAAACACATCGTCAAATGCGCGATAGTACGCAAAGACCGGCTCCGCCCAGCGATCGCCAACATAGCTCGCGCTTTGGTAAACGCCGCCCTGCACTAACACACGGGCCTCGTCACCGCTCTCATCGTGCACGCGCTTCACACGCGCCAACCCATTGCGGGTTCGCGCAACCTGCAGACAGGCAGCACGAACAGCGACAGCGGCCGCACCAAGCGCCGCGGCTCCCAGAGCAACGCCGGCAACGACGCCGGCAGAAACACTCGGCTTGTTCATCTAGAGCTCCTTCTGCAGATAAAGATCATGGTCGCAAAAACCCAGGTGGCGGTAATACTCGCGCGTACCAATCGCACTGATCACGTTGATGCGCGCATAGCCGGCGTCCCGAGCAATCTCGCACGCACGTTCCACGAGCGAACGTCCGAGACCGTGATGCTGAGCCGCCTGGCCCTGATCGCCCACACGCGCCGCCATGCCATACACGTGTACCTCGCGAATCATCGCCTCGTCCGGCGTCGTCGGCAACTCGTCCGCATGCGCGGCAACAAACGAATGGTCGGGCAGCGACAACCGCAAAAAGCCCGCGATCTTGCCCCGCGGCGTCACCCACTGCAAAAAGCGCTCGTAAGTCACCGGCGTCTCGTACGCCACTTCCTCATCAAGAGATAGCTCATCCAAGTCGGCACCCGCCGTGCTGATCTCGCGGTAACGGATCTCGCGCACCGTCGCACCGTCACCCCGAGCAGCCAGACGGTTCTCAACGAGCTGACGCAGGTTAGGCTTCTTGTTGCCCACCATGATGTCATCGGAACTAAAGTCGCGGATCATGCGACTGATACGGCAGAACGCCGGCGTCACCACGATGTCGTCGGCCAACACGTCGAGCAGTTCTTCCTCGGTATAGGGGCGCCACTCGCCGCGCTCGTAGCAGCCCACTAGACGCGAGCCCTCGATGAGCGCACACGGGTAGACCTTGACCTCGTCGGGCATAAAGGCGCCCTCGGTCATAAAGCGCTCGTAGTCGCGTTTGTCCCCCTCGGGCGTAGCGCCCAGCAAGTTGAGCATAAAATGCGCGTGGATCTTAAAGCCAAACAGGCGCGCAAGCGAGAACGCCCGCTCGATCTTCGCCACCGAAATGCGACGCTCGTTGATATCGAGCAGGTGCTGGTCAAGGCTTTGGATGCCCATCTGAATCTTGGTGCAGCCCAGGCGACGAATGAGCGTGAGCGCCTGTGGCGTCACGGCATCGGGCCGGGTCTCGATAACGAGCCCCACTACGCGATGCTTCGCCGTCTCGTTGATGCGCTGCTGACGCTCAAGCTCCTCCATCGTTGCCGTTTGCCGCTCTGCAACCTCTCCCCACGGCGTACCGGGGCCGTACAGACGACGCACCGCACGGTTATAGCCGCCCACGGCAGCATCTACGCGCTCCTGTTCGCCGGCAACACCGCTCGCAAGCTCGG
>CAJMOL010000157.1 GCA_905215095.1 uncultured bacterium
TGGGTGCGCCCGAGAATATCAACGGCAAAATGGTGGTGCCCGTTGCATACGAAACTGCAAACGGTTGTGGCTGCGCATCGTATGCCGTGATCGGCCAGTCCATCGCGGGTTGGGGCATTATGTCGCCAGATGCCACAGTACCCCACGCGGTGCCGTGGCCACAACATTCGGGCTTTTTGGCAACCGTCAACGAGCAACTGCAGCATATTACTTGGACGCGAGGCGCATCGGCATTTGCAACGCAGCCCGTGGGTGCCGCAGGCTGTGGCCCGGCATCGTTTAGCGTAAGCAACAACGGCAGGTGCGTGCTCTATGTAGAGAACACCGATGGCAAGGTGGGACAAACCTACGACGAAGAAGGCAACCCAGTAGCAGTGATGGGCAAGCACTTCCGCATCTTCGCCAGCACCTTGGCAGGCGATCTGTTCACGGAGCCGTTCGTGATGTGCGAGCTGGACCATCCCGTCGATCAGATAACGACATTTTTGACGTCGGGAGGCATGCTCTCCGCGCTCGCCACGCACATTGTGAGTGCCGAGCAGAGCAAGGCGGAGCTGCACGGCATCGAAGTGCCCTTGGTGGCGTGTGCCACTCCGACGGGCGCGGTCGCTACCTCGGGCGCGGTGGTGCCCGGAGCGGCAGGCGAATCCTTCATGGTCACGGTGCGAAACGACGGCAACACCTTGCTGACCGCCGGCACGATCGATCTGTACCGAGAGGGCTCCAGCCAGCCGTTCTCCAGCGCATCCATCGGATTCGGAGTGAGCGCACGTATGGCTTCGATCTACGATCCAGAGCTTGCCGAGGATGCTTCGGACAACGATATGGCACGCGTGAAATATGCACTCGAGACGCTGGGCGCACGTTTTGCAACGCACCCGCTGGTAGCCGACAACGGCAACGCCGTGCTGGCACCGGGTTGCACGGCACAGTTCCGCATGAGCTTCGCCATCCCCGAGAGTTGGAGCGACGATGTGGGCAAACGCGTAACGCTGTATGCGAAGGCGCGTAATCTGGTGGCGCTCGATCCCGTAACGCTCGAGGAAATTCGACCAGGCGCAAACTCGGCGCTGGGTGCCGTACTGCACGAGCTTCATGTGCCCGACGCGGCATGCGAACGCTCAGAAGTTCAGGTCGGCGTATGCGACAGCGCGGATACGACAGAACTTCACGACGCCCCGATGACAGCAGACGGCGATGGTGGCTCGAGTGGCGGCGGTACTGACGAGGGCGGCGGCGCGGGCGGAAGCAGCTCCGGCAGTGGCAAGGACCACGGCAATAACAAGCGCTCCGGAAAAGCGGGCGCGCTTGCGGGCACGGGCGATGTCAATGCTCCCCTTACGGCAGCCGCTGCAGCACTCGCCGCGGCAGGCGCCGGCCTCGTCGCCTACAGCGCCCGCCGCACGGCGCTCGAAACCGACACCGCCACTGAGGTTAATTCGGATAAGCCTCGCTAGCTCCTAGTTGCTTTTACGAGAGACGCCGACTAGGCTCATCGAGCACCAAAAAGGGCTGGCCCCGATAACTCGGAGCCAGCCCTGAGTCGCCTGACGTGGGAATCGCAGCCCGCTACTTGAGCTTCAGCGCCTCCATCATGGGCACGGCGGCGTCCCAGTCGATCTTCCAGCCAATCGACACGCGGACGGTCTCGCCCGTTGCGGGGGCCGTCGCAAACAGCGTATGGCCGTTGTCGGGACCGGTAAAGCGCAGCCACGTTATGCCGTTGTACTCGACCCGGTCAGTTGTCGTCTCCTTGCCTTCGTAGACCTGCTCCAGGCTCGCAACCTCTTCCTCCGGCGAGCGCGGGAAGATGCTGATGTGCAAGCGTCCTCCAGTCTCGTCGTGGAAGAAGTCTGCCTTTTCGTGCTCTTCGTTGGACGAATCCAGCGTGTACCCATCGGCGGCCTCGATACTGTACGATGTGCAATCGATGCCGGTCATATTGGCCGCGTCACCAGAATCGGCCACACCGCCGGCCGCCTTGAACTCCTTGGTCTCGCACCCCGTGGTGTCAAAGTGCATGGCCTCATGATTCTTGGCGGGGGCGTTAGCGTCTACGAACTCGACAGTGATGGGCCCGTAGTACGCCGTCTTGGGTGCCCAGAAATACACGTACTCAACAGTCTCGCCCGGACCGATATCTGGCCTCTTGGAAAGATCGATGCCCTCATGAAGCTCATCGGGAGCCTCGCTTGCAACGTAGTCGAGCACGGCCGCCTTGCCGGAAGTAAACAACGGGTCGCCTGCCTCAAGATCGCCCTGGGCAGCGTGCACGTTAAAGAAGTCAAACGTCCTGTTCTTTGCATTGTTGTTGGTGATCTTGACGTGCAGGTAAAAGCCGTCCTGCAGCTTAGCGTCGCCGCGATAGAACGTACCGTGAGCCACCGACTCATAGGTAATGCCTGCCACCTCGACCGTCTGCGACTCATAGACCTTCTTCTCTACGGGAGCACTGCCGCTGCCCGAGCTGCCAGCCGAGCCACTCGTCGCATTTCCGCCGCAACCGGCAAGGGTGCAAGCCAGCACGGCCAAAAGCGTCACGGTGGGAATTCCTAACAGCAGCTTTTTCGTCATGGGCTTCATCATCCTCACCGCTCCTTTCGGCTTACAGCTCATCCGTTGCACGAGTCCCAAGTCGACTCCGTGGCATCGGCTTCCACTATGAGCGTATGACAAAACACGGCGCCGGCGAAGTGACCCGTGGCCCAACTAGCAACCGCCCAGCATCCCCTATGGACCAAAAAGACTCATATACGCACGCCCTCGGCTCATAAAATGAGACGCCTGTCCCAATGTTCGATTCAATCCAACAATCCGCATGGCACGTTTTTGACAAACGCATCCAACCGCAAACGTAGCAGGACGCATTCGACCGCTTTCAAACTTACTCGGACAGAACCGACTCGGTTTTGTCCGAGTAAACGAATCTCCATCGAACTCCGAACGATTGTTCGATGGATTTCATGTTGGTTGGAATCGCCCAAGGGCTGGGCTATGCTACCTTGACTATCTATATGACTTAAACGCAGCAAAGGAGCATCGAGAGAGCGAGCATGGCAAAAAACTCCGCAAACTATGGTAACGACAGTATTCGTCAGCTCAAGGACGAGGAGCGCGTACGCCTGCGCCCTGCCGTTATCTTTGGCTCGGACGGACTCGATGGCTGTGCACACGCTGCCTTCGAGATTCTGTCCAACGCCGTTGACGAGGCGCGCCAGGGCTACGGCAAGCTCATCACCCTTACCGCCTTTCGCGATGGCTCCATTCAGGTAGAGGACAACGGCCGCGGCTGCCCACTCGACTGGAACCCCTCCGAGAAGCGCTTTAACTGGGAGCTCGTCTTTTGCGAGCTCTACGCCGGCGGCAAGTACAACAACAACCAGGGCGGCGACTACGACTTCTCGCTCGGCACCAACGGCCTGGGCTCGTGCGCAACCCAGTACGCCTCCGAATACATGGATGTCACGGTCTGGCGCGATGGCAACAAATACTCCCTGCACTTTAAGAAGGGCAAGGTCGTCGGCGCCAAAAAGAAGGCGCTCGAGATTGAGCCCAGCGATGAGGACCGCACTGGTACCACCATCAAGTGGCGCCCCGATCTTGAGGTCTTTACCTCGATCAGCATCCCCCACGAGTGGTATCGCGAGACCATGCGCCGCCAGGCCGTGGTCAACGCCAATGTGACCTTCCGCCTGCGCATTGAGGGCGACGATGGTGAGTTTTCCAAAGAGGACTTCTGCTATCCCAAGGGCATCGAGGACTATGTGCTCGAGAAGGTCGGTACCGACTACCTTACCGAGCCCTTCTTTATCGAGGCCGACCGTCGCGGTCGCGATCGCGAGGACCTGCCCGACTACAACGTAAAGATCACCGCGTGCATGTGCTTCTCGCGCACCTTCATGATGCAGGAGTACTACCACAACTCATCGTGGCTCGAGAACGGCGGTTCGCCCGAGAAGGCAGCCCGCAGCGCTCTGACCAGCGCCATCGATGCCTACATCAAGAATCAAGGCAAGTACAACAAAAACGAGAGCGGCATTAAGTGGCAAGACGTCCAGGACTGTCTGGTGCTGGTGACCAACTGCTTCTCCACCCAGACGTCCTACGAAAACCAGACCAAGAAGGCCATCAACAACCGCTTTATCCAGCAGGCCATGACGGCATTCTTTAAGGAGCGCCTCTCGACCTACTTGATCGAGAACAAAGACGCCGCCAACAAGATCATGGAGCAGGTGCTCATCAACAAGCGCTCGCGCGAGAACGCCGAGAAGACGCGTCAGAGCATCAAGACCAACCTGCAGCAGAAGACCGACATGGCCAACCGCGTGCAGAAGTTCATCGACTGCCGCTCCAAGGACAAGAGCCGCCGCGAGATCTACATCGTAGAGGGCGACTCGGCAGCAGGCGCCATCCGCACGTCGCGCGATGCCGAGTTCCAGGGCGTTATGCCCGTCCGCGGCAAGATCCTCAACTGCCTGAAGGAGGACTACCCGCGCATTTTTAAGTCCGACATCATCATGGACCTCATGCGCGTGCTGGGCTGCGGCGTGGAAATCAAGGACAAGCGGATCAAGAACCTTGGTGCCTTTGACCTGGACAACCTTAACTGGAACAAGGTCATCATCTGTACGGATGCCGACGTCGACGGTTAT
>CAJMOL010000158.1 GCA_905215095.1 uncultured bacterium
CCGCAAACGCATCGCTCACCGAGCTCATCAGGTTTTCTTCGGTGATGCCCTTGTTGATGACGTCGCGCAAACGCTGCGTGCCCGCCTCGGGGGCGAACGTCAGGCCGCCCTTCTTTTCGCCAGCGACCGACTCGGCCATATCAACGCCAAATGAATCCAGGCGCTGCGAGGGAATGGACACGCGAATGCCCGTGTCCTCCAGACGACGGTTAAGCCTGCCGAGCACGTCGCGGATACAGGAGTGGTCGGTCGTCGAAAGCGAGGTAAGCGACACCTCGTCATAGCCAGTCTTTTCCAAGCCCTGAATCACCGATGACACGATCTGGTCGGCCGAGCGCTCGCGTACCGGACGATACGTCATGCCTGCCTGGCAAAAACGGCAGCCGCGGGCGCAGCCACGCAGGATCTCGATAGACAGGCGATCATGGACGAGCTGCGCATACGGCACGCACGACTGAGAAAGCGGATTGGTGGCACCAAAGTCCTCGACGACGCGCTTATAGACAACCGGCGGGACGTCCTTGCCCTCGCGCGGCACGGTGTAGCCATGCGGCGAGCAGGGCTCGTCATGACGCACCTCATACAGGGACGGCACATAGGTACCGGAGACCGTCGCGAGCTGCTCGACAATCAGAGCGCGCGAGACGCCCTCGTCGCGCAAGCGGCGATGCAGCTGGCAGATCTCGAGCAGCGACTCCTCGCCCTCGCCAATGAGGATGGCATCGAAGAATGCCGCGTACGGCTCGGGGTTATACACCGAGGGACCACCGGCGACGATGATGGGGTCGTCCTCGGTACGGTCGGCAGCCAACAGCGGAATGCCGGCGAGATCGAGCGCTTCGAGGAAGTTCGTCACAGCCATCTCGTGCGGCACGTGCATGCCGACAATGTCGAACGAGGCCACAGGCGCTGCACCCTCGAGCGACAACAGCGGAATCCCCGCCTCGCGCATGGCATCGCCCATATCGGGCCACGGCACGTAGCCGCGCTCACAGGAAATGCCCTCGGCCTGATTAAGGATGTTATAGAGAATGGCGATGCCCTGGTTGGGCAGACCGACCTCATACACGTCCGGATAGATCATGCAGCATCGATAGTCGGCATCGGCCTTTGACAGCGTGCCCCACTCGTGGTCGATATAGCGACTCGGCTTTTCGACCTTGGCGAGCAGCGGCTCGATCAGATGAAAACAGTCTTGGTATGGAACGCGCAAAAGAAACCCCTAAGCAGCGAGATCGGATGCATCCTCAAAAGGACTCAAAGGACGGGTGGCACCGGCGACCGTGGTCACTAGATCGCGAACGCGCGAGAACGTGACGCTGACAACCTCATTGGCACGGCTGTAGTCCACATCGCGCTCGTAGAGCGACACGAGCGCGCGGCCCATGCCATAGGTACCCGCGGCGGCGGTAAGCGCCTTCACGGCAAAGCCGATATGCGGCGTCTGCTTTACCAATGCACGGGTGACGGCGCGAATCACCAGACCGCCGGCGAGCACGCCCGCGACCTCGTAGCCGCGCTCAGGCTTTATGCCGCGTCCAAAGATGGCCGCCAGCTCAAAGAGCATGCCCACCTGCGCCAGCGCCATCACGGGATAGTCGGCACCCGGCAAAAACACCAGGGCGCCCGTCGCCATGTTGGTGAGTGCGCACGAGGTGATGATGCGATTTGCCGCAGCGATGCGCATAAAGGCAAAGTTCGCCGCAAAGGCCGTCTCCTTTTCCGTACGGTCCAGGATCCAGCGGGCAAGTGTCTCGAGGAGATACGTCTTATCGGTTGCCGCTACCACGCCGAGCATGGGCGTGGACTCCTCGATAAACGGCACCTCCACAGCAGACTCGGCAAGCACGCACACGGGCGCGCCGGCAATCACGAGCTCCTGCACGGCACTCTCCAAGCGGTCGGAACCACACGAGAGCACCAGCACCACATCGGTATCGGTCTTTGGAGCAATTCGCTCCTCCCCCAGACGCTCGACGCGCACAATGCCCGAGGTCGTCTGCGGCACAAAGGCGTCACGCACCGTCTCGGCCAGAAAGCGCGAGGCGGACGAATCCAGATAGACCGAGACGCGCACCGGCGTATCGGAATCCTTCTTAACGGACGCGCCCATCTTAAAAGCGCGGGTCAGCTTATCTACGGGAATTTTCATAGCAAACCCCTCCAGCGGTTACGCGGCGCCCGAACGATGCCGCCATATGGATTGTACGATACCCACCGTCAGCAGCTGAATCATCATCGAAGACGAACCGAAGCTAATAAACGGCAGCGGAATACCGGTAATCGGCATCATGCCAATGCACATGCCGATGTTCTCGAAGGTCTGGAACGCCCACATGCCGACGATACCCACGCACGATAGGCGCAAGAACAGTGACTCGCACTTAAAGGCAACGCGGATCGTCGAGAAGATCAGCAGCACGTAGAGGCACAGGAGCAAAAAGGAACCGCAGAAGCCGAACGTCTCGGACAGGAAGGCGAAGACGAAGTCGGTGTGGAACTCGGGTAGAAAGCCTCCGGCCGACTGCGTCGCGTGGCCCAGGCCCTTACCAAAGAAGCCACCCGAGCCGACGGCAATGAGCGACTGCTGCAGGTTGTAGGCATCATCCGAATCGGCTTTGTCGGGGTTGATGAAGACTGTCAGACGGTTCATCTGATACTGCTTGATGAGCACATCATGGCCGAGCAACGAATCAAAGACCGAATCGAGCGCCAGGACGAGGGCCACCAGGCCCACAAGCAGGGCCAGGGTCGACAGCACCCATTCGCGGCGTGCACCGCTCATGCAGATGACAATGGCGCCCGACACCAGCACGACCAGACCCGAGCCCAGGTCGCCCATGGCGACGACGGCCAAAAACGGAATGGACAGCATACCGCAGAGCTTAATGTAGTCGCGAACGGTATCGATACGCCCGTTGTACTGCGAGCCAAGCGTGGCCATAAAGAAGATGGTGATGAGCTTGGCAAGCTCAACGGGCTGGAAGGTCAGGCCGATACCGGGGATCTTGATCCAGCCCGTCATGCCCAGACCGCCCGTATAGGACAGGCCCGGAATCTTAGGCGAGAAGATCACGATGAGATCGACGACGAGCAGAGCCGTCGAAAAGTTGGAAATGCCACGCAGGTCGGTGCGCCAAACGAGCACCGCCAGCACCGCGCCAATGCCAATGCCCAGCAGGTGGCGCGAGAACGAGGCATCGGCCTTAAACTGCGACGCCGACCAAATAATGATGGCGCCATAGGCAACGAGCGCGACGGTAGCCAGCAGCACGCCGATGTGTACCTTCTGGCGGAACGTGCCGCGCGAGGCCGAGAGCTGCTTGTTAACGCGGTCCAGGCTGCTGCGAGAGCCGGTTTTGGTTGAGCGGAACAGGTCCGCCGGCGAAAAGTCCATCGCAACCTCCTATCGAACCGAGGAATCGCCCGTGGCCGTCGACGTGTCGGGCTCGTCATAAATCGCACCGAGGACATCGCGCACGACGTGCAGGGCGGTATCGGAGCCGCCACCGCCCTGTTCCAAGACAGTGACAATCACGTACTTGGGATCATCGGCCGGCGCGTAGGCGCAAAACCACGCGTAATCGTCCTCGCCGCTCTTCTCGCCCGTACCGGACTTGCCGTAGACCGTAGGGGTCAGGGAGTTAAAGTGCGCGGCGGTCGAAGTCGACGCCGAGTAGATCACGTCGTGCATGCCGTTGCGAACAAGAGCCAAATCCGAATCGCTGTTGATCTTGGCCTCCAGGCGCTTCTTCTTGCCCTTGCCGTTGTACTTATAGGCATCGCCATCGCCATCGCGCGACACGGCAGACAAAAACACGTGAGGCACGTACTGTTTGCCGCCGTTGGCAAGACCCATATAGGCACACGCCATCTGCAGGGGCGTCACCAGGATGTCGCCCTGGCCGATGGCAATGTTGGTCATATCGCCGGCATTCCACTTGCGGTCCTCGGCAGATGCGTCGGTGAAGTACGACTCTTTCCACTCGGCATCGGGAATACGGCCCGCGCCCTCACTCGGCAGATCGATACCGCAGGTCTTGCCTAGGCCCCAGCGACGAAAGACCTCCTGCAGGCCCTCGGAATGTTTCTCGTCATAAAAGAACGCCTTGCCCATGTCGTAGAAGACGGGGTCGCACGAGTTGGCGATACCCGACTGCAGCGTCATGGTGCCGTGGCCGGAATGAAGCCAGCAGTACTTGCCCCACGACTTGCCCAGACCCGTCCAATAGCCCGTGCAGTTGGTCGTCTGCCCCGACGTGTAAGTTCCAAACTCAAGACCGGCCAGTGCCGAGAGCGGCTTGATGGTCGAGGCCGACATGTACTGTCCGCTAATGGCGCGGTTGAGCAGCGGGTGCGAACCCTTGTCATCATTGAGCTCGGTCCACACGTCATTTGAGACGCCGCCGATAAAAACGGACGGATCGAACTTGGGCTCGCTCGCCATGCCCAGGATCTCGCCATTGTTGGGATCGAGACACACCACGGCGCCGTTGCCGGCATTGCTGTAGCCAGTGGTCTTGGCAAGCTCGATAGCGCTCGCCAGTGCCGTCTCACAGGCCTGTTGGATCTTAAGGTCGAGCGTGAGCTTAATGTCGGAGCCGGCCTTCGCGGGAACGGCGCC
>CAJMOL010000159.1 GCA_905215095.1 uncultured bacterium
AGTCTTCATCGTGCTGCTTCTGCTTATTTTGATCGCCGCGGGCGGTCTGGGCTTTGCCTACACGCGCGGCTTTGGCTTCCCGTCTCAGGAGTCTATCGTTACCGATCTGTTCCAGGCTGCCGGCGACGGTGACACCGCAAAGGCCGAGTCTTGCCTGGCCTCGAGCCTGTCCGAGGACGCCAAGTCGATGATCATCTCCTCGATTCCGCAGGGTGCCACCGTGTCCGTCGAGGGCATGGATCAGTCCATGACCGAGACCACCGCCAAGGTGAAGGCTTCGCTGTCCAAGGGCGGCGAGCAGGAGTACACCGTCAAATTCGTGCGCTCCGACAACCATATCGGCTGGGCCGTTTCCTCGCTTGATATGGATTTCTCGGCTGCTGACAACCAGTAGTGACCTTATGGGATTTAGCTTTGCCCGGCGCTTCACCGCAAGTGAGGTGCCGGGCTTGCGCTAGTATCATGAACTAGTAGTTTTCCAGCAATCATCCAACACATCAGGAGTTGCGTTGTTTTCTTTGATGGATATGTTCTTCGGTAGCTATGCGGGCGATCTCGCCATCGACCTCGGCACCGCCAATACGCTTGTCTCCGTGCGCGGCAAGGGCATCGTCATTCGCGAGCCCTCTGTTGTCGCCATCGACAAGAACGACGAGCGCATCCTGGCGGTCGGCATCGAGGCAAAGCGCATGCTCGGCCGTACGCCCGGCAACATTGTGGCCGTTCGTCCCTTGAAGGACGGCGTCATCGCCGACTTCGATGTTACCGAGGCCATGCTTCGCTACTTTATCGACAAGGCTTCCGAGAAGCGCTATCCGTGGACTCCGCGTCCGCGCGTCGTCGTCTGCGTTCCCTCCGGCGTCACGTCGGTCGAGAAGCGTGCTGTCTTTGAGGCCACGATCCAGGCTGGCGCTCGCCAGGCCTACCTGATCGAGGAGCCCATGGCGGCTGCCATCGGCGCCGACCTACCCGTCGAGGAGCCCACGGGCTCCATGGTCATCGATATCGGCGGCGGCACCACCGAGGTCGCCGTTATCGCCATGGGCGGTATCGTCGTGTCGCAGTCCATCCGTATTGCCGGCGACGAGTTCGACCAGGCTATCCTCACCCATGTTCGCGATGCCTACAACCTGGCTATCGGCGAGCGCACGGCCGAGGACATCAAGATCAAGGTCGGCTCCGCCGTGCCGCTCAAGGACGAGCTCGACGTCGAGGTCAACGGACGCGACGTTATCACGGGCCTGCCCAAGACCGTGCGCATCGAGAGCGAGGAGATTCGTCGCGCGCTCAACAAGCCGCTCGACGAGATGGCCAAGGCCGTTAAGGACGCTCTGGACGCCACGCCGCCCGATCTTGCCTCGGACCTTATGTACTACGGCATTCTGCTGACCGGCGGCGGTGCGCTGCTGCGCGGCCTCGACGTGCGCCTGCGCGACGAGACCGGCGTTTCGGTCAACGTCAGCCCCACGGCGCTCGATAACGTCGTAAACGGCTGCGCCCGCGTGCTCGAGGCCAACGCCTTTGACGGTGGCTTCGTCCAAACCAATGCTTAATTTCCAAAAGGTGGATTCCATTTGGCACGATCTTCGGGTTTCTCTCCAAATCTGAATACCAAGCGACAATCAACGGGTATGCGCCCGTTGATTGTTTTCAGCCTGGTTTCGGTGTTGCTGCTCACGTTTTATATCCGTGAGGGCGAGGCTGGGCCGATTCATGCCGTACGCTCGGGCATGACGACGATTACCTCGCCGGTGCGCTTTTTGGGCTCGGCCGTGGCGGCTCCTTTCAACGCGATCGGCAACGTGTTCTCCAACCTCACGGCTTCGCAGGAGTCGCTCGACGATCTCAAAAAGCAAAACGAGGTGCTGACCTCTAAGGTCGCCGAGCTTTCCGAGGCTCAAAAGACTGCCGAGCGCCTGGAAGGCCTGGTCGGGCTGCAATCGACCTACAACCTTAAGTCGACCGCCGCTCGTATTGTCGGTGCGTCGGGCGATGCCTGGACCTCGACCGTTACCATCGACAAGGGCTCTGCCGACGGCCTTACCATCAACATGCCCGTGACGAGTTCTGCCGGTGTTATCGGGCAGATAATCGAGGTATCGGCCAAGACCTCTACCGTGCGCCTGATTGGCGACGAGAGCTCGGGCGTGTCCGCGATGGTGCAGGACACGCGCGCCCAGGGTATGCTGCAGGGTCAGGCTGACGGCACGCTGCGTCTTGAGTACGTGAGCGTCGACTCCGATGTTAAGGTTGGCGATATCATCGTGACCTCTGGCATCGGCGGCGTGTTCCCCAAGGGCCTGCCGCTCGGCACCGTTTCCTCGGTGGAGAAGTCGGCCAACGATGTGTACTACACCATTGTGGTGCGTGCTCAGACCACGGCCGAGAACAACGAGGAAGTGCTGGTCATCACCTCGCTGACCGACGAACAGTCGGCCTCGGATGAGGACGTGAGCACGGCCAACAGCACGCCGCAGGGAACGTCGCGCGACGCTGCGACCAAGACGAAGGACGAGAGCTCGGATGACAGTTCCGACACGTCCGAGACGATCGATTCTGGCTCGAGCGAATAGGGGGCATGTCCATGGATCTACACGAGCAGGGGATGAGCTCCCGCACGTTTGTAATCGCCGCCATCGTGTGCGTGCTGCTGCAGGCAGGCCTGGCACCGCAGATCTCCATTGCGGGAGGTCGCGTCAACTTCATGATTATCCTGGTGTGCCTAAGCGTGTTCTCGGGCGACCCGACCCGTGCCGTCGTGTGCGGTTTTTGCAGCGGCTTGTTTTATGACCTGTCCGCTGCCGTGCCGGTGGGCGTTATGTCGCTCCTGCTGACCGTGGGTTCTTTTGCCCTGGTGCACAGCGCCGTCGGTCAGACGGGCGGTACCCCGAGTGCGCGCGGCGTCACCGTGGGCGCCTTTGCGCTCGTCATTAATGTGATCTACAGCATCATCTTGCTGTTTATGGGTTTGGAGACGAGCTTTGTCGTGGCGATCTTCGGCCATGCGCTGCCGTCCTCGATCCTGACGGGTCTGGTTGCCATTCCGTTTTTGATGTCCGGCGTCGTGCCGCAGTCCGGCTATGGATTCTCCGCACGTGGCGGACGCCAGACGGGTATGCGCTTTAAGCCCAAGACCCGCAAGCTCAAATAGGGGAGGCCCGTAGATGTCTTCCCAGTTGACGGTTATTATCGCCGGTATCGTTCTGGTCGTGGCCATCGTGGTCGCGCTGGTCATCATGCGTCGGGGCGATTCCCGTTTTACCTACGATACGCAGCATGGAACGGCCCCGCGCGCCACCGAGGGCGAGGGCAATACCGCGGCGACCGCCTTTAAGGGCCGCTTTTCCATCCTCACCACGGGTGTGGGCGCGATGTTTGCGGCGCTTGCCGTCAAGCTGTGGGGCATGCAGATGGTCTCGTCGGGCTACTACGACAAGCAGGCCAAGAACAACCAGACCCGTACCGTCACTACGCCGGCTGTGCGCGGGCGAATCCTTGATCGCAATGGCGTGGCACTTGTGCAAAACCGTCCCTCACTTGCCGTCGTTGCCTATCGCGACCTGGCCGATGACACCGTGCTGGTGCATCACCTCGCGAATGTGCTCGGAATGCCCTACGTCGCGGTGCTGCGCAACATTCAGGACAATTCCGAGGGCGCCCAGAGCCTACATACCATCGCGACGGACGTGCGCCGCTCCACAGTTGCCTATATCAAGGAGCATGCCGGCGAGTTCCCGGGCGTCAAGATTGCCGAGCGCACCGAGCGCCAGTACCCGTACGGCGAGACGGCCTGTCACATTTTGGGCTATACCGGCACCATTACCTCCGAGCAGCTCGAGGCTCAGAACAAGAAGGCTTCGGGCGATAACGATAGCGCCGCCGGTCAGATTACGTACCAGTCTGGCGATATCGTGGGCCAGGCGGGCGTCGAGAGCTACTACGAAAACTTACTGCAGGGTATTCGCGGCGAGCAGACGGTGAAGGTCGATGCCTCGGGCAATGTGACCGGTCAGGCCGGCGCCGTGCCCGCCAAGGCCGGCTCCGACATTAAGCTCACGCTTGACCTCAAGATTCAGCAAGCCTGCGAGTCGGCGCTTGCAAGTGCCATTGAGCTCGCTAAGACCACAGGCCACAGCGACGCCGGCAACGGTGCCGTGGTGTGCCTCGACCCCAATAACGGCGAGATTCTGGGCATGGCCAGCGAGCCCAAGTTTGATCCGTCCGTGTTTATCGGCGGCGTCTCCAATGATGTTTGGACCGAGCTCAACGATGACGAGGGTTCGCATCCGCTGCTCAACCGCGCCATTAGCGGCCAGTACATGTCGGCTTCGACCATTAAGCCGCTCTCGGCCTTGGCGGGCCTTGAGTTTGGAACGTACACGTCGAGTCAGACGACCAACTGCACGGGGTATTGGACCGGCTTGGGCAAATCTTGGGGAAAATACTGCTGGCTGCACTCCGGCCACGGCACGATGACGCTGCAGTCCGGTATCGCCAACTCCTGCGACCCCGTGTTCTACGATATGGGCAAGGCGTTTTTCTACAACGACCAGCATCCCGAGGGCCTGCAAGAGGTCTTTCGTCGCTGGGGCCTG
>CAJMOL010000160.1 GCA_905215095.1 uncultured bacterium
ACCATGACCTTTGAGGAAGACGGTCGCACGTTCCTGGGCACGAGTCCCGAGGTGGCCGCCATCACGCTCGACGCTATCGGCGCCGACGTTTTGGGCATCAACTGCAGCCAGGGACCGGCCGAGCTACGAGGACTCGCCGCACGTATGCTCACCGTTACCGACAAGCCCATTATGGTGCAGGCCAACGCGGGACTCCCCCACGTGGACGACGACGGTAACACCGTCTTTGACATCCAGACCCCCGAATACGCCAAGGCCGTTGCCGGCATGATCGCCGACGGCGTGAGCGTCGTGGGCGGCTGCTGCGGCACCACGCCGGCGCACATGGCGGCCTTGCGCACGCTTATCGACAACCACACGCCCAGCCCGCGCCGCCGCAAGCCCAGCATGTCGGTCACGAGCGCCCAGACGGTCGTGGACCTTCCCTGTGACGGCCACAAGATTGCCGTCATCGGCGAGCGCATCAATCCCACCGGCAAAAAGCGCCTGCAGCAGGCCCTGCGCGACGGCGACCTGGACTACGTCGTGAGCCAGGGCATCAGCCAGCAGGAGCAGGGCGCCGACATCCTGGACGTCAACGTGGGCCTGCCCGAGATCGACGAGGTCAAGATCATCCAACAGGCGACCGAGCAGCTCCAGGGCTCCACGCTGTTGCCGCTGCAGATCGACTCCACCGACCCCGCCGCCGTCGAGGCCGCCGTACGTCGCTACGCCGGCAAGCCCATCATCAACTCGGTCAATGGCAAACAGCAGATCATGGATGAGATCTTTCCGCTGGTCGCCCACTACGGCACCAACGTCGTCGGCCTCACGCTCGACGAAGGCGGCATTCCCGATACCGCCGAGGCTCGCTTCGCCATCGCCGAGCGCATCGTGGCCGAGGCTGCCCGCTACGGTATTGGCCCGGACCGCATCCTCATCGACTGTCTGGTCATGACCGCCTCGACCAATCAACGCCAGGCCGAACAGATCCTGCGCGCCATGTCCCTGTGCAAGGAGCGCCTGGGCGTCAAATGCGCGCTCGGCGTGTCGAACATCAGCTTTGGCCTGCCTGCCCGCCCGCTGCTGGGCTCGGTCTTTTTGGCCGCCGCCTTTGGTGCAGGTCTGGACGCCCCCATCATGAACCCGGGTTCCAAGCGCTTTATGGATACCGTCTACAGCTATCGCGTCTTGAGCGTTGAGGACGAGGGCTCGACCGGATACATCGAGCGCTACGCCGGCTGGACCGATCCGTATAAGATCGCCGCAAACCCGGCAGCAGCTCAGGCCGCATCGACAGACACCGTTCCCGCCGCCGGCACCGCCAGCTCCGACGGCAACGACGACCCCATCCGCCACATGGTCGTCTCGGGCCGCAAGGGCGAAATCGCGGCCGAGACCGAGCGTCTGCTGGCAGATCACGACGCCATGGAACTCATCAACAATCACTTTATCCCCGCCCTCGACGAGGTTGGCGTCCTCTTTGACCAGGGCAAGTTCTTCTTGCCGCAGCTCATGGCCTCGGCCGAGGCCGCACGCGTGGGCTTTGACACCATCAAGCGCCTGATGCCCGCCGGCGAGATTGCCGACAAGGGCAAGATCTGCGTGGCCACCGTCAAGGGCGACATCCACGACATCGGTAAGAACATCGTCAAGATGCTGCTCGACAACTACGGCTACACCGTCTTTGACCTAGGCCGCGACGTCGACCCACAAGAGGTACTCAAGACCGTACAGGAGCGTGACATCAAGCTCGTCGGTCTCTCGGCGCTTATGACTACCACGGTCGTCGCCATGGAGGAGACCATCAAGCTGCTTCATGCCGAGGTGCCGGGCGTCAAGATCATCGTAGGCGGCGCCGTACTCACCCCCGAATACGCCAAGCAGATCGGCGCGGACTACTACGCCAAGGACGCCGCCGAAAGCGCTCGTATCGCCGAAGAGGTCTTTGGGCAGTAACACAACGGAAACAACCCCGCACCAAAACGTGCCGCACGCGCCACGAGACGTGTGCGGCACGTTAGAATAAAAGGGACTATGCTCGTTTTGGCAGATAGGAGCGCAAGGATGGCGATCACGCCCGCAGAAATCGCGGAAACCCGCGGCATGGTTGAGGAGCAGAACCTCGACATCAGGACCATCACCATGGGTGTTTCGCTCATGGGTTGCGGTGACGAGAACCTCGACCGCATGTGCACGAAGATCTACGACCACGTGACGCACACGGCTGAGCACTTGGTCGAGACCGCCGAGAACCTCGAGCGCGAGTACGGTATCCCCATCGTCAACAAGCGCGTCTCCGTCACCCCGGTGGCGCAGATCGCCGCTTGCTGCAAGGATGAGGACCTCACCCCCATCGCGCATGCCCTCGACCGCGCGGCCGAGACCCTCGGCATCGACTACCTGGGTGGCTTCTCCGCACTCGTCCAGAAGGGCATCGGCGACGCCGACCGCCGCGTCATCCAGTCCATCCCGCAGGCGCTCGCCACCACGAGTCGCGTCTGCTCCAGCGTCAACGTCGCCAGCCTGCGTGCCGGCATCAACATGGACGCCGTACTCATGGCTGCGCAGACCATCATCGATGCTGCTAAACTCACGGCCGACCAGGATTCCGTCGGCGCCTCCAAGTTTGTCTGCTTTGCCAATATGGTCGAGGACTCCCCGTTTATGGCGGGCGCCGTCCACGGCGGTGGCGAGGCCGACGCCGTCATCAACGTAGGCGTCTCGGGCCCCGGCGTTATGGCCGCAGCCCTGGAAACGCTGCCCGATTCCGCATCGATGATGGAAGTCGCCGAGAAGATCAAGCAGACCGCCTTTAAGATCACCCGCGCCGGCGAACTCATGAGCCGCGAGGCCGCCCATCGCCTGGGTGTCGAGAAGGGCATTGTCGACCTGTCGCTGGCTCCCACGCCTGCCATCGGCGACTCCGTCGCGCGCATCCTCGAGATCATCGGCGTGGGCACCTGCGGTGGCCCCGGCACGACCTGCGCGCTCGCCATGCTCAACGATGCCGTCAAGAAGGGCGGCGTCATGGCCAGCTCCAGCGTGGGCGGCCTCTCGGGCGCTTTTATCCCCGTGTCCGAGGACGCCGGCATGATCGCCGCCGTCGAGGCCGGTGCGCTTTCGCTCGAGAAACTCGAGGCTATGACCTGCGTATGCTCCGTCGGCCTGGACATGATCGCCATCCCCGGCGACACCAGCGCCGCCACGATCTCCGGCATGATCGCCGACGAGGCCGCCATCGGTATGGTGAACAGCAAAACCACAGCCGTTCGTGTTATTCCGGCCATCGGCCTGAAGAGCGGTGAAGAACTGAACTTTGGCGGGCTGCTGGGCTACGGTCCGGTAATGGATCTAAAGAATCCTTCTCCGGCAAAAATGATTCGCCGCGGCGGACGGATTCCGGCTCCGCTTCAGAGCTTGAAGAACTAACAAAAAATATAGACGCTTCATGAAAAAAGCGAGAGGGCTGCAGTGCAGCTCTCCCGCTTTTTTCGTGGTATGTTTTACTTTCACTTTACGGTCTCAGGCCCATTCCGCCTTCCAGGGTGATGGTCTCGCCGCTCATGAACTTGAAGTCCGGCGAAGCCAGCTGTACGCAGGCACGACCGATTTCTTTCTCTACGTCGCCGTAATGACCTGCCGGCGGCATCTTTACATTCGCTTCGAACGCTTCCGGATAAGTTTGCTTGAACTTCTCCAGCTGAGCCGTCCATGCCAGCGGGCACACGATGTTGACGTTGATTCCGTCCGGGCCCCATTCCGTTGCGGCAACGCGGGTCAATCCCCGAATGCCTTCTTTTGCCGCTGCGTATGCGGACTGCCCGTAATTGCCGAACAGACCGGCGCCGGATGCAAAGTTGATGACGGAACCCTTGGTTTCCTTAAGGTGTGGATAGCATGCCCTCATATAGTAGAATGCAGCATACAATCCGGAATACAGCGCCAAATCAAACTGCTCCGTAGTGTGATCGGCCAAAGTAACGCCGGACGCAGAAGCCTGTGCATTGTTAATCAGCACGTCGATTCTGCCGAATTCTTCCATTGCCTTGTCGACTACATTCTGAACAGTCGCCTCGTTATCTGCACCGGCACTGACGTCGGCCTGAACCGGAAGCACTTTGATTCCGTACAGTCGCTCCAGTTCTTCCTTGGCTGCCTCCAGCTTTTTCACATTTCTGCCGGTGATAACCAGATTCGCCCCTTCTTTCGCATATGCGGTAGCAATTCCATATCCAATAGAACCGCAGCTTCCGTCACTGAGTGTGGCGCGGCCACCTCCGGTAATAATCGCTGTCTTTCCAACTAAAAAACCCATAACTACTCCTTCCCGGACAAGTCTGCCCGATACTTAATACCAGAATTTACCGCTGAACGCGAAGGACACCTCGGCCGTCAGGCTGATTCGACCTTCCAGGAAGTTCACCAGAATATCGCCTCCCGGTGTTTCCACGGTGATTTCCTTATCTCCTCTGCAATAGCCCTGTTCCACCGCCATGCGAGCGGCACAGAATGCCGCACTGGCGCTGGAGAGCACCGCACCGT
>CAJMOL010000161.1 GCA_905215095.1 uncultured bacterium
ATCTGAACGACTTTGCGCAGCAACCGGAGTGAAGATGAAAACACCGGGCCGCCGCAGAGCACCCACAGACCGCAGGGACGGGAGCAGCTATACTACTCTCAGTAGTTAAGGGGCGCGGATTCGCCGCGTCACCGCTCTCAACAGGAGGTCTTTGTTTATGGCAGATCAGAAGCCGGTTGTCGGGATCATCATGGGCTCCAAGTCCGATCTGGGCGTTATGGAAGGTTGCACCGCCGAGCTCGAGGCGCTGGGTGTGCCCTACGAGCTCGTGATCGCGAGTGCGCATCGCACGCCGGCAAAGGTCCACGAGTGGGCCTCGACTGCTGCCGACCGCGGCATCAAGGTGATTATCGCTGCCGCCGGCAAGGCTGCTCACCTGGGCGGTGTCGTGGCTGCGTTTACGCCGCTGCCGGTCATCGGCGTGCCTATGAAGACGAGCGATCTGGGTGGTATGGACTCGCTGCTGTCGATGGTGCAGATGCCTTCGGGCGTGCCCGTTGCCTGTGTGGCCATCAACGGCGCCAAGAACGCTGCCATTTACGCAACGCAGATTCTGGGCGCCTGCGACCCCGAGTACCGCAAGGTTATCGAGAAGATGAAGCAGGAGATGGCTGACGCCTAAGCGCTCTGCCAGTCCATTTGCAACATAAGGAGAGCCATGTCCGACTATCAGGGAAAACGATTCAAGGCTTCTCAGATTCCCGATCCGTCGAAGCCGGGTGCTGCCCATGCGGCACAGCAGGGTCGGACATCCTCTCCTCAGCAGCCGCGCGCGCCGCGTTCCGTAACGCCGACGTCCCATCGCCGCCAGGATACGCCGGCTGCGTATCGCCCTTCGTCATATGGCACGGCAAAGAAGCAGGCTCGGACGACGAGGCAGCTGAGTGACGCGCCGTCCAACTATGCCGAGCAGCCGCGTAAGAAACGCCGATCCATCATTCCCATCTTGCTCATCATCGTGGGCATCGGTCTGATTGTCGCCGCCGCCGCCATCTTTATCAATGCGCAGATTGGCTACAAGCAGGCGAGTGATTCGTATCAAAAGATCGAAAAGCAATATGTGAGCGATAAGGATGCCAGCGGCGTGCCGATTGTCGACTTTGACGCGCTTGCCCAGACGAACCCCGAGGTCGTTGGCTGGATTTACGCACCCGGTACCAACATCAATTACCCCGTGGTGCAGACTAACAACAACTCCAAGTACCTCAATACGCTGTTTGATGGTACGGCGAATGCGTCGGGTGCGATCTTCTTGGATAGCGACGATACCGCGCCGGGCATGGTTGATCAGCAGACCACGATTTACGGCCACCATATGAACGATGGCTCGATGTTCAACGTGATTTCGGATACGACTGACCAGGCAACGTTCGATAGCATCGAATATGTGTACTACATCACGCGCGATGCGACGTATAAGTTGCGCCCGCTGGCGACCAAGGTGGTCGAGGACACATATGCCAAGGCGCGCACGCCCAACTTTGAGGGTGACGACGGGCTCAAGAACTACCTGTCCGAGATGCTCGACGGTGCCTCTGCCGTGGCGAGCGATGCCACCGATCGTGCCGCTTCGGCAACCAAGGTCGTAACGCTTGTGACTTGCCGTTCGCTGTCATTTAGCAATACGCGCGCAGTCATGGTGCTCACGCCGGTCGAGGAATAAAGTGTCCGGGAGCCCCGTCCCAAAAGATTACCCTGGAAATCAAAAGGAGAAATGATGCTTGAGAACGGCAAATCGATGCCTTCGGTTGATGCTTGGCTGCGCGAAGCCAAGGCCGATGCTTCGGCGGCTGATTGTGGGATGTACCTGACACACAACGGCGTGGTGCGTGCGACGCCTAAGTCCGAGGTGCGTGGGATCGAGACAAATGGTGTGGCGCCTGGACATAAGGTGGGCGGCATGGTGTTCGGCTTCGATGCCGAAAAGGTGCAGGCCGCCATCGAGGCAACGCGCACGATGCCGGGTATCGGCTATGTGCGCGTGTGGCTGGCGAGCGGCGAGCTTGCCGTGGGCGACGACATCATGCTCGTACTCATCGGCGGAGACATTCGCCCACATGTGGTCGACGCACTGCAGGCGCTCGTCGGTACCATCAAAAATGAGTGTGTGAGCGAGGTCGAGCGCGAGGCGTAAGGCCGGCAGCAGCACTCGCCAACAAAAAGCCCACTGGCAGTTCATCAGTCTACCAGTGGGCTTTTCGGTGTGTTGGAAAATCTCGGCATTGCATGGCGCTACACGCGCGTCGTATCCTTGGGGCTCATGGTCATGCTCTGGAAGCGATTCTCCATAAAGTCATTATCGAAGTACTTGCCGTAGAACTGCGCGACGGGAATATCCGGCTCCGTGCCGTTGACGCGCTGGTACCAGTAGTCGAGCGACTGCAGTGTCATAACGCCATCGACCAGCATAATGATGGTGAAGATGACGGTAGCCGAGTAGCGGCTCTTCCACGGAATCATGTTGATGAGCTTGAGCAGCCTCGGCAGCAGCAGCTTGATCCAGATGAGGCCACCCAGGCCCCACAGACAGGCGAAGCCCGTGCAGGTGCGTCCGCCCGTGAGGACCACGAGCGGGTCGGGCATACCGAACAGCGTTATGTGCGAGTAGCTCCACGAGACCACGCCAAACGCGGTCTGCATAAACCAGCCCACGAACACCTCAAAGCTGGCGCCGAGCAGGGCGCTCACCAGGAAAATGATGATGGGGTTCTTTTTATAGAAGCGGTTGAGCACCATGGTCATGAGCACGGCACCAAAGCCGTAGATGGGGCTGAAGGGGCCAAACAGCATACCGGCGCGGTCCTGGTAGACACCCGGATCGTTGACGGTCATATGCCAGATATCCTCCAGGACCAGGCCGAGCACGCAGCAGACAAAGAATACCCAGAACAGGTTGAAGTAGTTGAGCTTGATGTAGCCCTCGCCGGTTTCATCGCGCCCGAGCATGCCCTCGGCGGCGGCGTCGCGGTCGAGCATCTCCTGCAGGCGGCGCTGCAGCTCGCGCTCCTGGCGCAGTGTGGGGTCGACGGTGGCCGAAAGCGCGACGAGGATGCCGAGCTGGATGGCAGGGCGCAGCAAGAAGGGCCCGATGCCCTGGAGCATCACGTCAACCAAAAGCTCGACGACGGTAAACGCGATAAGGATATAGGACAGACGGGCGGCATTGCGGCGCTGGTTCTTGATGAGGTCCAGGCCAAAGATGATCAAGATGACGGCACTGGCAGCCGAGAGCATGATGCCGGCGACAATCAGTCCGACCGCGACGAGCGTGTTGTCGCCGAGCTTGGCGGCGGCGTTGCCGTTGATGAGTGCGGTGATGACCTGCCACATAAAGGCGCCGACCGACGGGAGCGTGCCCACGCCGGACAGGATGCACAGGACGGCGTATACCTTAATGATGAGGGGGATCTTCTTGACCTCCGTGGCGCTGGGGACGCTGGGGTCGAGTTCGTTTCGATCCATACATAACCTTTCTCGTTTTGCTGTAGGTACAAGGATACGCCGCCGACCTGCCAAAAGACAGGACGAACGTCCCAATTGCAACAATGTAAGTCCTAACGGCGGGCGAAGCGTGGCGTAGTGAAGGTCGGCGTGGCACTGCCACCCACGTCGTGAAGCCAAATAAATGTTTGGCAACAAAACTGATTATTAGCTCGGTGGGCTTTTAAAAAGCGCTGCTCATGCGCTGGGGAGCGCGTCGCGCCGTGCGTATAATAAGGCGGGTAACGCCAAAATACGAGGCTCTGAGGGGATGCCATGTCTCAAGAAACCATCCGCGCGGCCGAGCGTGCCGCGGGACAGGTGAACGCCATGTCGACGTATGATCCGGACTCTGACCAGCTGCATGAGGAATGCGGCGTTTTTGGTGTCTGGGCGCCCGATCGCGACGTGGCTCGACTGACGTACTTTGGCCTGCGTGCACTGCAGCACCGTGGCCAAGAATCGGCGGGAATCGCTGTTGGTGACGGCGGTACGGTTATGGTCCGCAAGGATCTGGGCCTGCTCGACCGTGTGTTCTCCAACGCCGACCTGTCGACGCTCTCCGGCCAGCTGGCCGTGGGCCACGTGCGCTATGGCACCGCCGGCGCCAAGAGCTGGGAAGCCTCGCAGCCGCATCTTTCCACCATCAACAGCGTCATTATCGCGCTTGCTCACAACGGCACTCTGGTCAACACCGACGAGCTGCGCCGCCAGCTGATCGAGCTGGGCGTGCCGTTCCTCTCCAACTCGGATTCCGAGGTCGCGACCAAGCTCATCGGCTACTTTACCCAACGCACGGGCCACCTGCGCGAGGGCATTCGCAAGACCATGGAGCTCGTGCGCGGCGGCTACGCCATGACGCTCATCAACGAGCAGGCGCTCTACGCATTCCGCGATCCGCACGGCATTCGCCCGCTCGTGCTGGGCAAGCTGGTGGACGAAGGTCTGGACCAGGCCGATGCCGCTTCTGTTTCGCAGCTGCCCTCGCAAGACGGTGCCTCGACGGTCGACTCCGCCGTCCATGTCACGC
>CAJMOL010000162.1 GCA_905215095.1 uncultured bacterium
AGCGCTTGCGTCGACATGGGCGACCTGAGCCAGGAAAGGCTCGATATAGCTGTAGCTTGCGTAATAGCCGGTCGCCATAAAAACCGTGACCGCGTAGAGCGCGACCAGGAACGGATTCTTGAGCAGCTCGGGCAGCTGTTTGAGCGTAAAGCGCTCGCCCGCCGGCATGGCCGGGAACACGGTCGCCTGGTAGACGACCGCGATGGCTGAGAGGGCCCCGACCACGGCAAACGTCATGCGCCAGCCCACGGCCAGCCCGATGGCGCGGCCGATCGGCAGGCCAAAGATCTGCGCGATAGACGAGCCCGTGGCGATCATGCTGATGGCGAGCGCGCCGTGGCGAGTGTCGACCAGGCGCGAGGCCATAATCGATGCGACTGACCAGAATACGGCATGTGCACAAGCGACCACCAGGCGCGCGCAGACCAGGATGGGATAAGTCGGCGCCACAGCGGACAGAAACTGGCCCAGCGAAAACACAGCCAGCACGCCCAGCAACATCCGCTTGAACTCAAAGCGCGAAGCGAACACCATGAGCGGCAACGACAGCAGCATGACGCCCCAGGCATAGACCGAGATCATGATGCCGGCTTGGGACTCGGTGAGCGAGAACGACGCGGCGATGTCGGTCAGAAGGCCGATGGGCATGAACTCCGACGTGTTGAACACGAACGCGCAGCAGGTGAGCCCGATAAGCGGGAGCCACTGCTTGAGCGTGATGCCGTCTTGCCTTACCTGACTCATATATAACGTCTCCAATCATTTTGAGCTGAGGCGATTATATAGCAACGGCCCCGCATCCGTCAATACAGATGCAGGGCCGCAATCAACTCAATACACAAAGGCTGTGCCGTCAATAAATAACTAAGCCAACCCCAGCAATATGCCCGCCGAATGCACGACAAACGCCACGATCCAGGCGACCGTCACCTGAAACGCGAACACGGCAACGGCATAGCGCGCGCCCAGCTCGCTCTTGACGGCGCCGATGGACGCCACGCAGGGCGGGTACAGCAGCGTAAAGACCAGGAACACGTAAGCGGTAAACGGCGAAAACATAGTTGACAGCACCGCGGGAGAGGTTGCGCCCAAAAGCACCGTGAGCGTCGAGATGACGCTCTCCTTGGCAATGAGTCCGGTGACGAGCGCCGTCGAGGCGCGCCAGTCGCCAAAGCCGAGCGGCGCCAGCACCGGCGCGATGATGCTGCCGAGGCCCGCAAGCAGGCTTTGCGACTGGTCGGCGACCACGTTAAAGCGGATATCGAACGTCTGAAGGAACCAGATGACCACCGTAGCGGCAAAGATAATGGTAAAGGCCTTGGTAATAAAGTCCTTGGCCTTATCCCATGCCAGCATCACCGTCGTCTTGACGCTCGGCAGGCGGTAATTGGGAAGCTCCATGATAAACGGCACCGGGTCGCCCTTAAATGCCGTGCGGTTGAGCACCAAAGCTGCGATACAGCCAACCGCAATACCAATCAGATAGAGCGAGACCATGGCGGGAACTGTCGCCTGCGGGAAGAATGCTCCGCACAGCAGCCCGTAGACCGGCAACTTGGCCGAGCAGCTCATGAACGGCGTGAGCATGACCGTCATCTTGCGGTCGTGCTCGGATGGGAGCGTACGGGTCGACATGATAGCCGGCACGGTACAGCCAAAACCGACGAGCATGGGCACAAAGCTGCGGCCCGACAAGCCAAAGCGACGCAGCACCTTATCCATGACAAAGGCCACGCGCGCCATGTATCCGGAGTCTTCCAGAATGGAGAGGAACAAGAAGAGCACGACGATAATCGGCAGGAAGGTCAGTACACTGCCCACGCCCGTAAGCACGCCGTCGACAGCCAGCGAGCGCACCACGTCGTTGGTGCCGAACGCCTTGAGGCCTGCATCGGCCGAAGCGATGATGGCAGCGATGCCGTCCTCCATAAGTCCCTGCAACGCCGCGCCGATCACGCCAAACGTCAGCCAAAAGACGAGGCCCATGATCACCAGGAACGCCGGAATGGCCGTGTAGCGACCCGTCAGGATGCGGTCGATCTTGACGGAGCGCACGTGCTCGCGGCTCTCGTGCGGCTTGACGACGCAACGCCCGCACACGTCGCCGATAAAGCTAAAACGCATATCGGCCAGCGCAGATAGGCGGTCGGTGCCGGCCTCGCCCTCCATCTGGGTAATGATGTGCTCGATAGCGTCGAGCTCATTGCGATCCAGGTGAAGCGCCTCGGTCACCAGCTCGTCGCCCTCAACCAGCTTGGTCGCCGCAAAACGCACGGGAATGTGCGCCGTCGCGGCATGGTCCTCGATAAGGTTGGCGATGCCGTGGATGCAGCGATGCAGCGCACCGCCGTCTGGACCATCGGGTGCGCAAAAGTCCAGGCGACCGGGGCGCTCGCGGAACCGCGCCACGTGCAAGGCATGATCAACCAGCTCGCCGATACCCTCGTTGCGGGCAGCGCTAATGGGGACAACAGGCACGCCCAACAGGCTCTCGAGCAGGTTGACGTCCACGGCGCCGCCGTTGGCCGTCACCTCGTCCATCATGTTGAGCGCGATGACCATGGGGCGGTCGAGCTCCATAAGCTGCAGCGTCAGGTACAGGTTACGTTCAATATTAGTAGCGTCGATGATGTCGATGATGGCGTCGGGGTGCTCGTCAAGGATGAATTGACGGCTGACAATCTCCTCGCCTGTGTACGGCGACAGGGAGTAAATGCCAGGCAGGTCGGTAACGCTCGCCTCGGGATGGTTACGGATGGTGCCGTCCTTGCGGTCGACCGTCACGCCGGGAAAGTTACCGACATGCTGGTTGGAGCCCGTAAGCTGGTTGAACAGCGTGGTCTTGCCGCAGTTTTGGTTACCGGCAAGGGCAAAATGCAGCGGTGCGCCCTCGGGCACGGCCGTTTTTGCCGCACGGGGCGAATACGTCCCCTCGCCGAGTGCCGGATGCTCCGTCGTGCCGATTGCGGCGTTAGCGCGCGGACCCGTATCGGTGTCGTGAACACCCACGAGCTCAATCCGTGCGGCATCGTCCTTGCGCAGCGTCAACTCGTAGCCACGCAGGCGAATCTCGAGCGGGTCGCCCATGGGGGCGTACTTCATCATGGTGACTTCGGTGCCCGGCGTTAGACCCATGTCCAAAATATGCTGTCGAAGCGCCTGGTCGTCCGATGCCACCGATGCGACAACGGCGTCCTTTCCAATCTCGAGTGTATCGAGCTTCACGTCCGTGTTCCTCCCCCGGCGCCCACAGGGCGTTGTATTTATGTTCACCAAGGCTAACCGTTTGCCATGGCTAACCAATTTTAACCATGCATGATAGCGCGAACATACAGCAACGTTCAATCGGCAGATTGGTGCAGGGGGACGGATTACTTTGCACCAAGCCCTTGACAGCTAGAACGATGCCGATGTCTTGAAAGGCACCTTGCTCGCTCTGGCGGGCTTGCAGCGTCAAGTGGTTACGGCGTTTGGTAAAACGCCGTAACTAAAACCCGTGGCGCTCCAGGAAGCGGAAAGCTAGGCGAATCCAAGGGCGAACCGCCACCTGCTTGTCCTCGTTGTCGACCGCGGTGTTGGCGTTGCCGAGCGAAAGGCCGTGACCGCCCTGGTCAAAGACGTGCATCTCGCATGCAACACCCTCCTCGGCCATGCGCTGCGCAAACGGGTAGACCTGCGCGATCGGCGCCGTCTTGTCGTCGGACACGCCCCACACAAAGGTCGGGGGCATCTGGCGCGAAACGTGCGTGGTAGGGCAAATGTCGGCCAGGTGCTCATCGGTCGCCTCGCCGCCCGTCACCATCGACAGATAGTCGTTGAGCAAATCGCGCCCCGTCTTGCCACCCGTCTTGGGCACGCGCAGGTCGATGCGCGGGTCGCGCGTCTGCATATCGCGCACATAGGCAAGGTCGAGCAACGGATAGCCCAGCACCACGGCGTCGGGACGAATATCCTCCGGACGAGCCCCGGCAAGGCCCGCGAAGGGTCCGGTCTTCCACTGCGTTGCCAACGAGGCGCAGATCATGCCACCCGCCGAGAAACCCACGATGCACACGCGCTTGGGATCGACATGCCACTCGTCAGCGTTGGCGCGCACCGTGGCGACCATCTTGGCAAGATCTGCCTGCGGGTGCGGAAAACTTACGTCACCCGTGCCGCTCGTCACATAGTTGAGCACAAAGGCCTGGTAGCCGTGATCCAAAAACGCAAACGCCACGGGATCCTGCTCATGCGGAGCGATATGCGTAAACCCGCCTCCGCCGCAGATGATCACCGCGGGGCGGCGGCCATTGGGCTTGTCGGGCAGCGGCTCGGCACCCAGATACGTAAACGTCGCCGGATAATCCTCGGTCGGCTCCTCGCCCCACAGCGCATGGTTCTCAATAATCATAGGTGCTCCCTCCGTGCGATTCGTGCGCACTCGTTTTTCGCACCTTAGCGTACCCCACTTGAGCCCGCGGCGCAGAAACACCCCCGCAATAAGTTGTCCTTCAACTGATATAT
>CAJMOL010000163.1 GCA_905215095.1 uncultured bacterium
CGGCCGCCCTGCAGTTCCGCCGCGTCCGAATGGGGCTAGTAAGGCCGGCACGCCGGGCGGCGCTGGACAGGGCGGTTCCGGTAAGCGCGTGTCTCCGGGCGAGACGGCGATGTTTACCGCTCTGTACGAGCAGTCTCAAAAGGCAAAAAAGACCGGCCGTGCAAGAGGGAATGTCTTTGCGGACGGTGCAACCTCCACGTCGCAGCCGAGCGGGACTCCTTCGGTACCCGCGAACAACGCGGGTGCTGCCAACGCCGCGAATGGCGCCGGCAACGTTAATGCCGGCAAGGCCGCCAACAATACTCCCTCTGCCGGTGGCGCGGGGCTTACGGGTAACCTTGGCACGATTTACACCGGCGCCTCCGAGACTGGCACGTTCGCCCGCCTGGATGATAGCGGTGCCGAGTTTGCGGGCTCGGGTTCCAAGGAAGATTATTACGATTTTGGCTTGAACTACGGTAGCGACGCTTCGTCGAGTTCGACCTCTGACGGTCTGGTCCGTCATCGCCATCGCAAGGGCGAGCGCAAAAAGCGTCACACCGGCGCCATTATTGCCGCTGTAGTCGCGGTGCTTCTCGTTGCGCTTGGCGCAAGCGGCTTTATGCTGCTTAACTCGGCAAAGACCGTAAAGAGCGAAGCGAAGGAGGCTGTCGAGATCGTCGGTGGCCTTAAGGACAAGGTCACGTCGGGCGATTTTTCGACGCTGCCTGACGACGCGAAGAAGATCGATGAGCTCTGCGACAGCATGAAGGCGGAGACCTCGAGCCCGCTGTGGACGGCGGCATCGTTTATCCCGGTGTATGGCAGTGACATCAACGCAGCCCGCACCATGATTGATGCTCTGTCCGATGTCTCGAGCAACGCGCTGGTTCCCATGGCCGATAACCTCTCGCAGGCCACGCCCGGCAAGCTGTTCCAGGACGGCATGATTAACGTGTCCGCGCTACAGGCCGTTGCCGATTCGCTTTCCGATAGCTCCAAGGTGTTCAAGAGTGCCAACGAGAAGATCCAGGGTATTGGCGATACTCATATTTCCCAGGTGACCGAGCTGGTCGATAAGGCCAAGGACGGCTTTGCCACCCTCAATGGCGCGGTTGACGCGGCGGAGAAGGTCGCCCCCGTCCTTCCCCAGATGCTCGGCGCCAACGGCCAGACGCGCAACTACCTTATGTACGCCATGAACAACGTCGAGATTCGTGCTTGCGGCGGCTTTGGCGGTTCGCAGGGCCTGATTTCGGTCACTGACGGCCAGATGTCGATTGGCGAGTTTGTTCCCCGCATTGGACTCAGCGAGGATGAGGCAGTCGAGAGCGTCGACGAAGAGGATGAGGCGCTGTTCGGCAACCACAGTAACCTGTACAACTCGGGCAATACCTATTCGCCTGATTGGCCCCGCAACTCGCAGCGTGTCGCCGCGCTGTGGAAGTCCCAGTATGGACAGGACGTTGATGGCGTCATCGGTATCGACCCGGTGTTCCTGCAGTATCTGCTGGGCCTGGTCGGTAATGTCTCGCTGCCCGACGGAACGGTTGTCGACGGCACCAACGCCGCAAAGGTCCTCATGCACGATGTGTACTGGAACTATCCGGTCGAGGAGTCGGACGGCATCTTTGCATCCGTCGCCAGCGCTGCCTTCGACAAGATCCTTGGCGGTATCGGCGATGTCGATGTTACGAAGCTTGTCAGCGCCGTTGAGCGCGGTGCCGAAGAGGGCCGCCCGATCGCTTGGATGAGAAACGATGATGAGCAGAATGCCATCAAAGAGACGGGCATTGACGCTTCGCTGCCCGATCCGGATGACCCGAGTGCCGATCCCGTTGCCGGCGTTTACTTTAACAACCTGAGCTTCTCCAAGCTCGACTGGTACCTGAACGCCGATACGCAGATTGGCCAGGGCATCAAGAACGGTGACGGCACGTGCTCCTATCGCATCACCGTTACCCTGACGAACATCATGACGCAGGAGGAGGCTGGCAAGCTGCCCGACTACGTTGCGGCGAGCGCACCCGATGCCGCGCGTGACGACGAGCGTCTGAATGTCTCGTTGTTTGCCCCGACGGGCGGCAACATTACTGATCTGACCGTCGAGGGCACCCAGTTTGGTCTTGGCGCCGCCACGTGGCATGGAATCCCCTTCTATTCGGGCACCGTTGACCTGCATGCTGGCGAGACGACGACGATCACGTATACGCTGACCACGTCGGCCGAGGCGGGGGACAAGCCGCTTACGCTGCGTCAGACTCCTACATGCCAGGCGGCTCGCGACAGCGCGTCGGCGTAGGGTTTTTCTGGTAGCGCAGATAATCGAGTACCATTTTGGGGCGGACAGGCAATCTGTTCGCCCCTATTTTGTAAGGAGAGCGCATGAAGTACTTTGGCACCGACGGCTTTCGCGGTGAGGCCAACGTTGGGCTGACGGTAGAGCACGCTTATAAGATTGGCCGTTTTGTGGGTGGTATTACGGCGCCAACCGCGAGCGCAAGGCACGCGTGATCGTGGGCAAGGACACGCGTCGCTCGAGTTATATGTTCGAGGCGGCGCTGGTGAGCGGCCTGGTCGCGAGCGGTGCGGACGCCTACATGCTGCACGTCATTCCCACGCCGGGCGTGGCGCATCAGACCGTGGAGGGCTGCTTCGATTGCGGCATCATGATCAGCGCGAGCCACAACCCGTTTTGCGATAACGGCATTAAGCTCGTCAACAGCGACGGCTTTAAGATGGACGAGGACGTGCTGGAGCTCATCGAGGACTACATCGATGGCAAGAGCGAGGTGCCGCTGGCCACGGGCAACCACATTGGTGCCACGGTGGACTACATGCAGGGTCGCAACCGTTATATTGCCTCGCTCATTGCAAGCGCGAACTTTTCGCTGCAGGGCGTCAAGATCGGCATCGATTGCGCCAACGGCTCGGCATCCTCGGTGGCCAAGCCGGTGTTCGACGCACTGGGCGCCGATGTGCGCGTGATCAATGCCGCGCCCGACGGCTTTAACATCAATGTCGACTGCGGCTCTACGCATATTGAGCGCCTGCAGCGCCACGTGGTGGAGCAGGGCCTGGATGTGGGCTTTGCCTACGACGGCGATGCCGACCGCTGCCTGGCCGTGGACGAGCGCGGCCGCGTGGTCGACGGCGACCAGATCCTGTACGTGTGCGGCGTGTATCTTAACAAGCACGGGCGCCTCTCGGGCGGTACCGTGGTGCCGACGATCGCCAGCAACTTTGGCCTGATCAAGTCGTTGGAGCTTGCCGGACTGAGCGCCGTGACCAGCGGCGTGGGCGACCGTCACGTGTATGCCAAGATGCGCGAGGGCGGCTACAGCCTGGGCGGCGAGCAGACGGGCCATACGATCTTTGGCGATATCGAGCGCACGGGCGACGGCATTATGACCTCGCTGCGCGTGATGGAAGTGATTCGTGCCGAGCGCGAGACGCTCTCGCAGCTCACGGCTCCGTGCAAGCTGCTGCCGCAGGCGCAGATTGCCGTGCGCGTGGCGGACAAGGACGCCGCGCTCGAGAACATGGGCGTGCAGAACGCCATCGCCGAGGCCGAGGCTGCGCTGGCAGGCGAGGGCCGCGTGCTCGTGCGCAAGAGTGGAACCGAGTCTGTGATTCGCGTTTTGGCCGAAGCCCCCGACCAAGCTGCCGCCGACGCCGCCATGAAGCGCATCGCCGCCGCGCTGGAAGCTCTGTAAGGTAGTCATTGGGGACGTTCTTAAACAACTAGGTGGAAAGGGGACGCCGCGGATTGGTTCCGCGGCGTCCCCTTTGCGTTGACGTGTCGGTTATGCCTTACAGCTCGTAGAGCGTGGTGAACTTGTCCTGCAGGTAGCTGCAGTAGTAGCGGGCGTCGAATGCCATACCGCACGCGCCCTTGATGAGCTCCGGCGCGTCCTTTGCGCGGCCCCACTGCCAAATGTGCTCGCCCAGCCAAGCGCGGACGGGTGTCAGGTCGCCGCTCGCACAGGCGCCGTTAAGGTCGACACCGTCGCGGCACATGGCCGGCACAAACATGGCGTCGTAGGCGCTGCCCAGCGCATACGTGGGGAAGTAGCCAAACGAGCCGCCGCTCCAGTGCGTATCCTGCAGGCAGCCGCGCGTGTCGTCGGGAACAGGAATGCCCAGGTACTCGTCCATAAAGCGATTCCAAAGCGCGGGGATGTCCTTGGCCGTGGCCTCGCCGGCAAACAGCATGCGCTCGATCTCGTAGCGCACCATAACGTGCAGCGGATAGGTGAGCTCGTCGGCCTCGGTGCGGATCAGCGAAGGCTGCGCGATGTTCACGGCGTGGTAGAGCGTGTCCTCGTCCACGTTGCCGTAGACCTCGGGCGCGTGACGGCGCAGCACTTCGAGCAGCGGGCCCATAAAAGCGCGACTGCGGCCTACGGTGTTCTCAAAGAAGCGGCTCTGGCTCTCGTGAATGCCCATGGAGGTGCCGCCCTCCAGACACGTGCGCGCGTAAGCGGGG